>NZ_JAGIQE010000021.1:0-133550 GCF_017815075.1 Burkholderia sp. AcTa6-5
TCGCGCGCCAGGTGCTCGGCGAGAACTGGATGGCCGATTATGTCGCACGGGCCAACCATGGCGGGATCGAGCGCGTGCTGGTCTAATGCGGGCATGACGACCGCCCGGCGGGACTAGGATGAGAGCGGGCGCCGGCGCTGATGTGCCGGCGCCCGTCCACATGGGAGCGACGATGGAATGCGTGTTTTGCCGTGAAGACGGCGGCGAGGTGCTCTGGCAGGACGATGCGCTGCGTGTCGTGCTGGCCACCGGCGAGCACGACTACCCGGGCTTCTGCCGGGTGATCTGGGGTGCGCACGTGGCCGAGTTCTCCGATCTCGGCGAGCCCGAGCGGGCACATCTGATGCGCGTGGTCTACGCGGTCGAGCGGGCCGTGCGCCGCGTGATGCAGCCGAACAAGGTGAATCTCGCGAGCCTCGGCAACATGGTGCCGCACGTGCACTGGCACGTGATTCCGCGCTTTTCCAACGATGCCCATTTCCCGCAGCCCGTGTGGGCGCCGCGCCAGCGCAGCGTGTCCGAGGCGCTGCTGCGCTCGCGCGCGGCGCAGGCCTCGCTGCTGCACAATGCGGTGCGCGAGGAAATTCAACGCATGACCGATTCGAGGCAAGCATGAGCGGTTTGACTTCCACGACGCCGATTCCGTCCGGCGTCGTCGTGCACGCGGTGTCGCGCGTGCTCGAATTGCAGTACCCGAACGGCGAGAGTTACCGGATTCCGTTCGAGCTGATGCGCGTCTATTCGCCGTCGGCCGAGGTGCGCGGCCACGGGCCCGGCCAGGAGACGTTGCAGACCGGCAAGCGCGAAGTGACGATCACCGCGCTCGAGGGCGTCGGCAACTACGCGCTGCAGCCGACGTTCTCCGACGGCCATTCGACCGGCATCTACTCGTGGGACCTGCTGTACGAACTGGCGACGCAGCAGGACGCGCTGTGGCGCGACTATTTCGACAAACTGAAGGCGGCGGGCGTCGAGCGCGACGCCCCGATGCCGGCAGCCGCAGCGCCGCACGGCCACTGCCACTGAAATCGACGGCGCCCGCTCGGCGCCGTCTTGCCATTTACTGAGGATCAACGCGATGAGCAAAACCCACTTCGGCTTCGAAAGCGTCGAGGAAAACGAAAAAGCGAAGAAAGTGGCGGGCGTGTTTCATTCGGTCGCGAGCAACTACGATCTGATGAACGACCTGATGTCGGCGGGCATGCACCGCGCGTGGAAGGCGTTCACGATCGCGCAGGCGAACGTGCGCCCCGGCTTCAAGGTGCTCGACATCGCGGCCGGCACCGGCGACTTGACCAAGTCGTTCGCGAAGGCGGCCGGGCCGACGGGCGAGGTCTGGCATACCGACATCAACGAATCGATGCTGCGCGTCGGCCGCGACCGGCTGCTCGACAAGGGCGTCGTGACGCCGTCGCTGCTGTGCGACGCCGAGAAAATTCCGTTTCCGGACAACTACTTCGACGTGGTCACGGTCGCGTTCGGGCTGCGCAACATGACGCACAAGGATGCCGCGCTCGCCGAGATGCGCCGCGTGACGAAGCCCGGCGGCCGCGTGATGGTCCTGGAATTCTCGAAAGTCTGGGATCCGCTGAAAAAAGCGTACGACCTGTATTCTTTCAAAGTATTACCGTGGCTTGGCGACAAGTTCGCGAAAGATGCTGAAAGTTATCGGTATCTTGCTGAATCTATCCGGATGCACCCCGATCAGGACACGCTGAAGACGATGATGGAACAAGCGGGCCTCGATGCCGTCAAATATTACAATTTGTCAGGTGGCGTGGTAGCTTTACACCTAGGGACCAAGTACTAAGGGGTTCTTTCCCTACATTCGTCTTACATTCGGAGAAGCTGATGTCTGAATCGCGTTCGTTGTTCAACCGTAGCAAGCCGTCGAAGCCGTGGGCTCGACGGGTCGGCACGCTGCTGATGGTCGGCCTGCTCACGGCCGGCACGTTCGCATCGCTCGACGCAGAAGCGAAGCGCATGGGCGGCGGGCGCAGCATCGGCCGCCAGAGCTCCACCGTCACGCAGCGCCAGGCCACGCCGCCCGCGCAGCAGCCGATGCAGCAGGCCGCGCCGTCGCAGGCGCAGCGTACGAACCCGGCCGCGCCCACGCCGGCCGCGCAGCCCAACCGCTCGCGCTGGCTCGGGCCGATCGCCGGTCTCGCGGCCGGTCTCGGCATCGCGGCGCTGCTGTCGCACTTCGGCCTCGGTGGCGCGTTCGCGAGCATGATGGCGAACGTCATCGTGATCGCGTTGCTCGCGATGGTCGGCATCTGGCTGGTCCGCAAGTTCATGAACCGCCGTCGCCCGCAGGAGCCGGCGTATTCGGTCGGCGGCGCATCGTCGTCGTCGGGCGGCTATTCGCAAAGCCCCTCGTTCCAGCAGGGCAACACCGGCGGCAACTACGCGGGCAGCGGCAGCAGCTATGCCAATGAAGCGCAGGGCGTGTTCGGCGGCGGTGCGGCGGCCGCCGGCGCGGCAGGCGCGATGGCGGCTGCGCCGCTTCAAGTGCCGGCCGGCTTCGACACCGAAGCGTTCCTGCGCAGCGCGAAAGTCTATTTCGTGCGCCTGCAGGCCGCGTGGGACCAGGGCAACCTGGCCGACATCCGCGAGTTCACGACGCCCGAAATGTTCGCCGAGATCAAGATCGACCTCGATTCGCGCGGCAACGACGCGAACCAGACCGACGTCGTGCAGCTCGACGCGGAACTGATCGCGATCGAGGATCGCGGCATCGAGCAGTCGGCGAGCGTGCGCTTCCACGGCCTGATCCGCGAATCGGCGAATACGTCGGCCGCGCCGTTCGACGAGGTGTGGAACCTGTCGAAGTCGGGCAGCCAGGGCTGGCTGCTCGCGGGTATCCAGCAGATCAACACGCACTGAGCGTGGCCGGCGGCCCGCGCCGCCGGGCACCCGGGCGACGGCCGCCGCACTGCGACCGCTTGCCGCCCGGGTGTACGGTCAGGCACGGTCTGCCATCGATCCGACGTTACAATAGAAACCCGCGTGGGCGCCCGGCCTGCGCGGGTTTTTTCTTTCCCAGCCCGATGACCTTTGCCGCCAAGCCTTTTGCTGCTGCCGTCAATCACCTGCTCGCGCGCGAATCGTGGGCGCGCGACCGCCTGATTCCCTATGCGGGCAAGACTGCCCGGATCGACGTGCCTCCCGTCACGCTCACGCTGCTGGTGCAGCCCGACGGCTATCTGTCGGCTGTCGACGCACACGATGCGCAACAGGTCGACGTGTCGATCGCGCTCGCCGGCGATACGGTCGCCGCGTTCCTGCAGGGCGGCCAGGCGGCCGTGATGAAGCACGTGAAGATCGAGGGCGACGCGGAATTCGCGACGCAGATCGCGAAACTGGCCGAGCATCTGCGCTGGGAACCGGAAGAAGATCTCGCGAAGCTGGTCGGCGACGCGGCGGCGTACCGGATCGCGACGGTCGTGCGCGATGCCGGCGCGCGCGCGCGCCGCACCGGACGCAACGTGCTCGACTCCGTCGCCGAATACTGGCTCGACGAGAACCCGCAAGTCGTCCGGCGTGCGTCGCTCGGCGGCTTCGACGCCGAACTGGCGCGCGCACGCGATGCGCTCGCGCGGGTCGAAAAGCGGGTCGAGCGACTCGAACAAAAAATCGGCGCGCGCACGGGTTCCAGCCCGCGCGGCGCGCACTGAGGGCCGCAGGGCATGCGCATTTTCCGTTTCATCAAGATTGTCTACACCGTCATCCGCTTTGGTCTCGACGAAGTGATGCTGTCCCGGATCGACGACCGGCGCGTGAAGCTGCTGCTGCGGATCACGACGATCGGTCGCCGTTACTCCGATCCGCCCGCCGTGCGGCTGCGCCACGCGCTCGAAAGCCTCGGCCCGATCTTCGTGAAGTTCGGCCAGGTGTTGTCGACGCGCCGCGACCTGCTGTCGGTCGATTTCGCGAACGAACTCGCGAAGCTGCAGGATCAGGTGCCGCCGTTCGATTCGGCCGTCGCGATCGCGATCATCGAGAAGTCGCTCGGCGCGCCGGTCGACGAGCTGTTCGACGAATTCGAGCGCGAGCCGATCGCGAGCGCATCGATCGCGCAGGTGCATTTCGCGAAGCTGAAGCAGGGCGTGCACGCGGGCAAGGCCGTCGCCGTCAAGGTGCTGCGGCCGAACATGCTGCCGGTGATCGATTCCGACCTCGCGCTGATGCGCGACATCGCGACGTGGACCGAACGCATGTGGGCCGACGGCCGGCGCCTGAAGCCGCGCGAGGTCGTCGCCGAATTCGACAAGTACCTGCACGACGAGCTCGACCTGATGCGCGAGGCCGCGAACGGCAGCCAGCTGCGCCGCAACTTCGCGGGCCTCGACCTGCTGCTCGTGCCCGAGATGTTCTGGGATTTCTCGACGTCGCAGGTGCTCGTGATGGAGCGCATGACCGGCGTGCCGATCAGCCAGGTCGAGACGCTGCGCTCGGCCGGCGTTGACATCAAGAAGCTCGCGCGCGAAGGCGTCGAGATCTTCTTCACGCAGGTGTTCCGCGACGGCTTCTTCCATGCGGACATGCACCCCGGCAACATCCAGGTGAGCCTCGACCCGAACACGTTCGGCCGCTATATCGCGCTCGATTTCGGGATCGTCGGCGCGCTGTCCGATTTCGACAAGAACTACCTCGCGCAGAACTTCCTCGCGTTCTTCAAGCGCGACTACCACCGCGTCGCGACGCTGCACCTCGAATCGGGCTGGGTGCCGCCCGAGACGCGCGTCGAGGAGCTCGAAAGCGCGATCCGCGCGGTGTGCGAACCGTATTTCGATCGCGCGCTGAAGGACATCTCGCTCGGCCAGGTGCTGATGCGCCTGTTCTCGACGTCGCGCCGCTTCAACGTCGAGATCCAGCCGCAGCTCGTGCTGCTGCAGAAGACGATGCTGAACGTCGAGGGGCTCGGCCGCTCGCTCGACCCCGAACTCGACCTGTGGAAGACCGCGAAGCCGTATCTCGAGCGCTGGATGACCGAGCAGATCGGCCTGCGCGGCTGGTACGAGCGGTTCAAGGTCGAGGCGCCGCAGTGGAGCAAGACGCTGCCGCAACTGCCGCGCCTGATCCATCATGCGATGGCCGCGCGCCACGACGCGCCGCGCGCCGCGAGCGAGGAGCTGATGCGTCAGGTCCTCGTCGAGCAGAAACGGACGAACCGGCTGCTGCAGGCGTTGCTGATCTTCGGCCTGGCCGTCGGCGTCGGGGCGCTCGTCGCGCGCGTGCTGCTCGCGCTCGCGTACGGCGCCTGACCGAAAGGAGCCACGCGATGTCCGAACCGAAACAGCCGTCCGCGTCGAGCGCCGCCGATTTCGCGACGCGCGACCCCGGCAGCGCGTCGTTCTGGGACGAGCGCTTCGAGCGAGGCGTGACGCCGTGGGAATTCGGCGGTGTGCCGGACGGGTTTCGCGCGTTCGCGCAGCGGCGCGACCCGTGTGCGGTGCTGATCCCGGGCTGCGGCAGTGCGCAGGAGGCCGGATGGCTCGCGCAGGCCGGCTGGCCGGTGCGCGCGATCGATTTCGCCGCGCAGGCGGTCGCTGCGGCGAAGGCGCAGCTCGGCGCGCATGCGGACGTCGTCGAACAGGCCGATTTTTTCCAGTACCAGCCGCCGTTCGATGTGCAGTGGGTGTACGAGCGCGCGTTCCTGTGCGCGCTGCCGCCGAGCCTGCGTGCGAGCTATGCGGCGCGGATGGCCGAGCTGCTGCCCGCGGGCGGATTGCTGGCCGGTTATTTCTTCGTGGTGGCGAAACCGAAAGGGCCGCCGTTCGGGATCGAGCGAGCCGAACTCGACGCGCTGCTCGCGCCGCACTTCGAGCTGATCGAGGATTTGCCCGTGACCGATTCGCTGGCCGTGTTCGACGGGCACGAGCGCTGGCTCACGTGGCGTCGCCGCTGATGCGCGGGCGTCGCGGCCGTTGCCGGAGCGGGCCGGGGTTTCGGCTATAATTCAAGGTTTTGCAAGCCGTTTCCAGTTTCTGCGGGAAAAATATCATGCCGATCTACGCCTATCGATGCGAAGCGTGCGGTTTCGCGAAGGACGTGCTCCAGAAGATGAGCGACGCGCCGCTGTCGCAATGCCCTGAATGCGGGAAGGATGCTTTTCGCAAACAGGTGACCGCCGCCGGTTTCCAGCTGAAGGGCTCGGGGTGGTATGTCACCGATTTTCGCGGCGGCTCGGGCGGCGCCAGCGCACCGGCGACCGCGTCGGGCGACGCGGCGCCGGCGGCACCCGCGGCGGAAGCCGCACCGGCCGCGGCCGCGCCGGCTGCGACGAGCAGTTCGGGCAGTGCGGGCAGCACCACGACGACGAGCGCCGCGCCGGCACCGGCTGCGACGCCCGCCGCCGGCACTTGATCGTCGCGGCCCGGCCGGGTCGCGACCAACCCGCGCTTCCGGCGCGGTTCATTGACGGCAGATGATGAAAAAGACGACCCTGAAAACGGTGTTCCTGACCGGCTTGCTGGTTCTCGTCCCGCTCGCGATCACGCTGTGGGTGCTCGGCCTCATCATCGGCACGATGGACCAGACGCTGCTCCTGCTGCCCGAATCGTGGCAGCCCGAGCGGATGCTCGGCTTCCATCTGCCGGGGATCGGCGCGGTGCTGACGCTCGCGTTCATCTTCGTCGTCGGGCTGGCCACGCAGAACTTCATCGGCCAGAAGCTCGTCACGTGGTGGAACGCGGTCGTGCGTCACATCCCGGTCGTCGGGCCGATCTACACGAGCGTCAAGCAGGTATCGGACACGCTGCTGTCGAGTAGCGGCAACGCATTCCGCAAGGCGCTGCTGATCGAATACCCGCGCCGCGGCTCGTATACGATCGCGTTTCTGACCGGCACGCCCGGCGGCGACGTGGTCAACCATCTGACGGAAGAGTACGTGAGCGTGTACGTGCCCACGACGCCGAACCCGACGTCGGGCTTCTTCCTGATGTTGCCGAAGAGCGAAGTCATCGAACTCGACATGTCGGTCGATGCCGCGCTCAAGTACATCGTCTCGATGGGCGTCGTGGCGCCTTCGGCGCCGGCTCCGGCGCCCGCCCGTCGTCCCGTCGAGCCGCCGCTGTAAGTAAAGAATCATCGCCCGGGCCGCGCGTTGCGGCGCCCGTTGATCAAACCGAACGAAAGCAAACATCATGTCGATGCGTACTGAATACTGCGGTCTCGTGACCGAACACCTGCTGGGCCAAACCGTGTCGCTGTGCGGCTGGGTGCAGCGCCGCCGCGATCACGGCGGTGTGATCTTCATCGACCTGCGCGATCGTGAAGGCCTCGTGCAGGTGGTGTGCGACCCGGATCGCGCGGAAATGTTCGCGACCGCCGAAGGCGTGCGCAACGAGTTCTGCGTGCAGATCAAGGGCCTCGTGCGCAACCGTCCGGAAGGCACGGTCAACGCCGGCCTGAAGAGCGGCAAGATCGAAGTGCTGTGCCACGAACTGAACGTGCTGAACGCGTCGGTCACGCCGCCGTTCCAGCTCGACGACGACAACCTGTCGGAAACGACGCGCCTCACGCACCGCGTGCTCGACCTGCGCCGCCCGCAGATGCAGCACAACCTGCGCCTGCGCTACCGCGTCGCGATCGAGGCGCGCAAGTATCTCGACGAGCAGGGCTTCATCGACATCGAAACGCCGATGCTGACGAAGAGCACGCCGGAAGGCGCGCGCGACTACCTCGTGCCGTCGCGCGTGAACGCGGGCCAGTTCTTCGCGCTGCCGCAGTCGCCGCAACTGTTCAAGCAGCTGCTGATGGTCGCGAACTTCGACCGTTACTACCAGATCACCAAGTGCTTCCGCGACGAGGATCTCCGCGCCGACCGTCAGCCGGAATTCACGCAGATCGACTGCGAAACGTCGTTTCTCGGCGAGCAGGAAATCCGCGACCTGTTCGAAGACATGATCCGTCACATCTTCAAGACGACGATCGACGTCGAACTCGACGCGACATTCCCGGTGATGCCGTACTCGGAAGCGATGGCGCGTTTCGGTTCGGACAAGCCGGACCTGCGCGTGCAGCTCGAATTCACCGAGCTGACCGACGCGATGAAGGACGTCGACTTCAAGGTGTTCAGCACGCCGGCCAACGCGAAGGACGGCCGCGTCGCGGCGCTGCGCGTGCCGAAGGGCGGCGAGCTGTCGCGCGGCGACATCGACGGCTACACGGAATTCGTGCGCATCTACGGCGCGAAGGGCCTCGCCTGGATCAAGGTCAACGAGAAGGCGAAGGGCCGCGACGGCCTGCAAAGCCCGATCGTGAAGAACCTGCACGACGCGTCGATCGTGGCGATCCTCGAGCGTACCGGCGCTGAAGACGGCGACATCATCTTCTTCGCGGCCGATCGCGCGAAGGTCGTCAACGACAGCCTCGGCGCGCTGCGCCTGAAGATCGGCCATTCGGAATTCGGCAAGGCGAACGGCCTCGTCCAGGCCGGCTGGAAGCCGCTGTGGGTCGTCGACTTCCCGATGTTCGAATACGACGACGAAGACGCGCGCTACGTCGCCGCGCACCACCCGTTCACGAGCCCGAAGGACGAGCACCTCGAGTATCTCGAGACCGACCCGGGCCGCTGCCTCGCGAAGGCGTACGACATGGTGCTGAACGGCTGGGAAATCGGCGGCGGCTCGGTGCGTATCCACCGCGAGGAAGTGCAGAGCAAGGTGTTCCGCGCACTGAAGATCGGCGCGGAAGAGGCGCAACTGAAGTTCGGCTTCCTGCTGGACGCGCTGCAGTACGGCGCGCCGCCGCACGGCGGTATCGCATTCGGTCTCGACCGCATCGTCACGATGATGGCCGGCGCCGATTCGATCCGCGACGTGATCGCATTCCCGAAGACCCAGCGTGCGCAGGATCTGCTCACGCAGGCGCCGAGCCCGGTCGACGAGCGTCAGCTGCGCGAGCTGCACATCCGTCTGCGTCAGCCGGAGCAGCCGAAGGCGTAACGCGTTTTCGCACCCGGTCGTGCGCGCGGCGACGCGCGCGCGACATCCAACGAAAAGGCGCCGTGGTGCGCCTTTTTCGTTTTTTGCGGTACAGTCGCAGCACTTGCCGCACGTTCGGGCACAGGCCCCGCGCACGGCCCTGTGCCGCATGAAACCAAGATGACGAAGCCGCCGAAAATCCCCGAATCCGTTCTCGTCGTGATCTACACGCCCGAACTCGACGTGCTCGTGATCAAGCGTGCCGACCAGCCCGATTTCTGGCAATCGGTCACCGGCTCGAAGGACGCGCTCGACGAGCCGCTCGCGCTCACCGCCGCGCGCGAGGTGGCCGAGGAAACCGGCATCGCGGTCGGCACGCCGGACGTGTCGGCCACCGCGCTCGTCGACTGGCATCACCGGATCGAATACACGATCTATCCGCAATACCTGCATCGCTATGCGCCGGGCGTCACGCGCAACGTCGAGCACTGGTTCGGCCTGTGCGTGCCGCATCGCGTCGACGTGACGCTGTCGCCGCGCGAGCATGTCGACCATGCGTGGCTGCCGTTCCGCGAGGCGGCCGCGCGCTGCTTCTCGCCGTCGAACGCCGAGGCGATCCTGCAATTGCCCGCGCGCGTGGCCCTCATGCGTGCGCCGCACGGTTCGTCCGCATGAATGCGGAGACCCGCAAGCGCTTCGCGCAATTGCGGCAGATGTTCCTGCAGGAGCGCGGCTCCGCGTCGCGGCTCGCGTTTACGGCCGGCAACACCGTGCGGCTGTGCGAAACCGGCGGTGAATTCTTCCACGCGCTGATCGATCGGATCGACGCCGCCCGCGAGCAGGTGATGCTCGAAACCTACATCTTCTGCGACGACGAGGCCGGCCGCCCGGTGTCGGACGCGCTGATCCGCGCGGCGCAGCGCGGCGTGCGCGTGCGCGTGATCACCGACGGCATCGGCACCGCCCGCCTGCCGCTGTTCGACACATGGGCCGAGGCCGGCGTCGAGCACTGCATCTACAACCGCTTCCTGTTCGGCCGCTTCGGCTTCTCGCGCACGCACCGCAAGCTCGCGGTGATCGATCACGCGGTCGCGTTCTGCGGCGGCATCAACATCGTCGACGACTACACGCAGGGCAGCGCGACGCTGCCGTTCCCGCGCTGGGATTTCGCGGTCGAGATGGCCGGGCCCGCGGTGTCCGACGTGCGCGCCGCGTTCGAGCTGCAGTGGCACCGGATCCGGTTCGGCCACAAGCCGTATGCGCAGTACGCGGCCGGGCTGCATGGCGGCGAAGCGTTCCCGGACATGTTCCGGCGCTGGATGCGCAGCCACCGGTGGATCAAGGCCGGCGCGCTCCGGGTCGTGACCGAGCCGAGCGTCGCGTTCGTCGCGCGCGACAACGTCGTGAATCGCCGTGCGATCGAGAAAGCCTACCTCGCGGCGATCGGCCAGGCGCGCCAGCGGATCCTGCTCGCGAATCCGTACTTCATGCCGGGCCGCAAGCTGCGCCGCGCGCTGACGGGCGCGGCCCGCCGCGGCGTCGACGTGCAGGTGCTGATCGGCCGCAAGGAATTCACGGCGCTCGATACGGCCGTACCGTTCCTGTATCACGCGCTGTTGCGCGCAGGCGTGCGCGTCGCCGAATACGACAAGACGATCCTGCACGGCAAGGTCGCCGTGATCGACGACAACTGGGCGACGGTCGGCTCGTCGAATCTGGACGCGCTGAGCCTGATGCTGAACAATGAAGCGAACGTCGTGCTGGTGCGCTACGATGCAGTGACGAACCAGTTGCGCGACGCGATCGCCACCGCGTTCGCCGAAGGCCGGGAAGTCGACGCCGCGCACTACGCCGCGCGCCCGCGCGTCGAGCGGCTGCTGAACTGGCTGGCGTACAACACGTACCGCCTCGTGATGAAGGCGCTGACGGTCGGCGGTTACGACTGACGCAGACTAAGTATTCGCTTCAAAAAATCTGTCCGCACGTTCGTGCGGAAAAGCCGCTCCGGTCCCGCCGGAATCGCGCAAAATAGCGGCTCGGTTAGACACCGGTTTCTAATAATTTCCTTGTTTCGCGAGCGGCCGCACTCAATAATAGTACGGCCGTTCGATTTTATTCGAACCCCCGAACGGTTACAGAAATAGCTATGCGAAAAGGCGAACAGACGCGTGCCGCGATACTCGAAGCTGCTTTGGACCTCGCCAGCCGTGACGGGCTGGAGGGGCTGACGATCGGCCTGCTGGCCGAGCGCATGCAGATGAGCAAGAGCGGCGTGTTCGCGCACTTCGGATCGCGCGAAGACCTTCAGGTGGAGGTCGTCCGCGAGTACCACCATCGTTTCGAGAACGAGGTGTTCTTTCCGAGCCTGCGCGAGTCGCGCGGTCTGCCGCGTCTTCGGGCGATGCTGGCGCGCTGGATCGAGAAGCGCATCCAGGAGGTGACGACCGGGTGCATCTACATCAGCGGCGCAGTGGAGTACGACGACCGGCCGGACAGCCCCGTGCGCGAGCAGTTGATCGCGAGCGTGACCGCCTGGCGTGCCGCGTTGCTGCGCGCCATTTCGCAGGCGATGGAAGAAGGGCATCTGCGCGCGGATACGGATCCGGAACTGATGCTCTTCGAGTTGTACAGCTTCACGCTCGGCCTGCATCACGACGCACGCTTCCTGCATTCGCCGGACGCCGTGCGCCTTACGTGGGCCGCGCTGGAAAAGACGATTGTTTCGTATCAGAGCGAGAGCCGTTAGCGGCGCGTGACCCGCCCGCCAGGAGCTCGAGCCGTTGCCCACCTTTGGAGAGAGTCATGGGACAGTACGCCGCGCCGCTGCGCGACATGCAATTCGTGTTGCACGAGCTTCTGAACGTCGAAGCCGAAGTCAAGCAAATGCCCAAGCATGCGGACCTCGACGCCGACACGATCAACCAGGTCCTCGAGGAAGCGGGCAAGTTCTGCTCCGAGGTACTGTTCCCGCTGAACCAGGTCGGCGACCGCGAAGGCTGCACGTATGAAGGCGACGGCGTCGTGAAGACCCCGACCGGCTTCAAGGAAGCGTATCGGCAGTACGTCGAGGCCGGCTGGCCGGCGCTCGGCTGCGATCCGGACTACGGCGGCCAGGGGCTGCCCGCGTTCGTGAACAACGCGCTCTACGAAATGCTGAACTCGGCGAACCAGGCATGGACGATGTATCCGGGCCTGTCGCACGGCGCGTACGAATGCCTGCACGCACACGGCGCGCCGGAACTGCAGCAGCAATACCTGCCGAAGCTCGTGTCGGGCGAATGGACGGGCACGATGTGCCTGACCGAGCCGCACTGCGGCACCGACCTCGGCATCCTGCGCACCAAGGCCGAACCGAACGGCGACGGCTCGTACTCGATCAGCGGCACGAAGATCTTCATCTCGAGCGGCGAGCACGACATGTCGAAGAACATCGTCCACCTCGTGCTCGCGCGCCTGCCGGACGCGCCGCAAGGCACGAAGGGGATCTCGCTGTTCATCGTGCCGAAGTTCGTTCCGGACGCGTCGGGCGAGCCGGGCGAGCGCAACGGCATCAAGTGCGGGTCGATCGAACACAAGATGGGCATCCACGGCAACTCGACGTGCGTGATGAACCTTGACGGCGCGAAGGGCTGGATGGTCGGCGAGCCGAACAAGGGCTTGAACGCGATGTTCGTGATGATGAATGCCGCGCGCCTCGGCGTCGGCATGCAGGGCCTCGGCCTCACGGAAGTCGCGTACCAGAACTCGCTGACGTACGCGAAGGAACGCCTGCAGATGCGTTCGCTCACGGGCCCGAAGGCACCGGACAAGCCGGCCGATCCGATCATCGTGCACCCGGACGTGCGCCGCATGCTGCTCACGCAGAAGGCGTACGCGGAAGGCGCGCGTGCATTCACGTACTGGTCCGCGCTGCAGATCGACAAGGAACTGTCGCACGCCGACGAAGCCGTGCGCAAGGAAGCGGCCGACCTCGTCGCGCTGCTCACGCCGATCATCAAGGCGTTCCTGACCGACAACGCGTTCGAGTGCACGAATCACGCGATGCAGATCTACGGCGGCCACGGCTTCATCTCCGAATGGGGCATGGAGCAGTACGTGCGCGACGCGCGGATCAACATGATCTACGAAGGCACGAACTCGATCCAGTCGCTCGACCTGCTGGGCCGCAAGGTGCTCGGCGACATGGGCGCGAAGCTGAAGAAGTTCGGCAAGCTCGTGACCGAATTCGCGGAAGCCGAAGGCGTGAAGCCCGAGATGGCCGAGTTCATCAACCCGCTCGCCGACATCGGCGACAAGGTACAGAAGCTGACGATGGAAATCGGCATGAAGGCGATGCAGAACCCGGACGAAGTCGGCGCGGCCGCCGTGCCGTACCTGCGTACCGTCGGCCATCTGGTGTTCTCGTACTTCTGGGCGCGCATGGCGCGTCTCGCGCTCGACAAGGAAGCGTCGGGCGATCCGTTCTACAAGTCGAAGCTCGCGACGGCCCGCTTCTACTTCGCGCGCCTCCTGCCCGAGACGGCGGCGACGATCCGCGCCGCGCGCGCCGGTTCGAAGACGATGATGGAAGTCGACGAATCGCTGTTCTGACGCGAGTCCGGGCGGTGCGCGCCGCGCGTCGCCCGAACGCAACGGTTCCTGGTACTCACTTCGCCGTGCAGCCCTCACATTCCGCGCTGCACGACACTATCCGGAGACATCCCGTGAGCAATTTCCTGATTCGCAAGGTCGCCGTGCTGGGCGCCGGCGTGATGGGCGCGCAGATCGCCGCGCACCTCGTCAACGCGCGCGTGCCGGTGCTGCTGTTCGACCTGCCGGCCAAGGAAGGCCCGAAAAACGCGATCGCGCTGAAGGCGATCGAGAACCTGAAGAAGCTGTCGCCCGCGCCGTTCGGCGTGAAGGACGACGCGAAATACCTCGAAGCGGCGAACTACGAAGACGACATCGCGAAGCTCGCCGAATGCGACGTCGTGATCGAGGCGATCGCCGAGCGGATGGACTGGAAGCACGACCTGTACAAGAAGGTCGCGCCGCACATCGCGCCGAACGCGATCTTCGCGACCAACACGTCGGGCCTGTCGATCACGAAGCTGTCCGAAGGTTTCTCGGACGAGCTGAAGGCGCGTTTCTGCGGCGTGCACTTCTTCAACCCGCCGCGCTACATGCACCTCGTCGAGCTGATCCCGACCGCGCACACGCGTCCGGAAATCCTCGACCAGCTCGAGACCTTCCTGACGAGCGTCGTCGGCAAGGGCGTCGTGCGCGCGAAGGACACGCCGAACTTCATCGCGAACCGCGTCGGCATCTTCTCGATCCTCGCGGTGATCACCGAGGCCGCGAAGTTCGGCCTGCGCTTCGACGAAGTCGACGACCTGACGGGCAGCCGCCTCGGCCGCGCGAAGTCGGCGACGTTCCGCACCGCGGACGTGGTCGGCCTCGACACGATGGCGCACGTGATCAAGACGATGCAGGACAACCTCGCCGACGATCCGTTCTTCCCGGTCTACCAGACGCCTGCCGTGCTCGCCGAACTGGTGAAGCAGGGCGCGCTCGGCCAGAAGACGGGCGGCGGGTTCTACAAGAAGGAAGGCAAGGCGATCAAGGTGCTCGACGCGAAGACGGGCACCTACGTGGATTCGGGCGCGAAGGCGGACGAAACCGTCGGCCGCATCCTGAAGCGTCCGCCGGCGGAACGCCTGAAGCTGCTGCGTGAAACGGATCATCCGCACGCGCAGTTCCTGTGGTCGATCTTCCGCGACGTGTTCCACTACATCGGCGTGCATCTCGAATCGATCGCCGACAACGCGCGCGACGTCGACCTCGCGATCCGCTGGGGCTTCGGCTGGAACGAAGGCCCGTTCGAAGGCTGGCAGGCCGCCGGCTGGAAGCAGGTCGCCGAGTGGGTGCAGGAAGACATCGCGGCCGGCAAGGCGCTCGCGAACGTGCCGCTGCCGTCGTGGGTGCTCGAAGGCGCGGTTGCGGAAAAGGGTGGCGTGCACACGGCCGAAGGCTCGTGGGCGCCGGCAGCGAAGCGCTTCGTGCCGCGTTCGGACCTCGCGGTCTACGAGAAGCAGGTATTCCGCGCGCCGCTGCTCGGCGAAGCCGGTGCCGATCCGAAGACGTACGGCAAGACGCTGTTCGAGACCGATGCCGTGCGTGCCTGGGTCGACGACCGTGCGGGTGAAGACGACGTCGTGATCGTGTCGTTCAAGTCGAAGATGAACACGATCGGACCGAGCGTGATCGACGGCCTCGTGCAGGCGATCGAACTCGCGGAGAAGGACTACAAGGGCGTGGTGATCTGGCAGCCGACGTCGCTGAAGCTCGGCACGCCGGGCGGCCCGTTCTCGGCCGGCGCGAACCTCGAAGAGGCGATGCCCGCGTTCATGATGGGCGGCGCGAAGGGCATCGAGCCGTTCGTGAAGAAGTTCCAGGAAGGCATGCTGCGCGTGAAGTATGCGAACGTGCCGGTCGTCGCAGCCGTGTCGGGCATCGCGCTCGGCGGCGGGTGCGAGCTGATGCTGCACAGCGCGAAGCGCGTCGTGCACGTCGAGAGCTACATCGGTCTCGTCGAAGTGGGCGTCGGCCTCGTGCCGGCGGGCGGCGGCCTGAAGGAAGCCGCGCTGCGCGCAGCGGATGCCGCAACGGCCGCGAACGCGACCACCGACATCCTGAAGTTCGTCACGAAGTCGTTCGAGAACGCGGCGATGGCGAAGGTGTCGGCGTCCGCGCACGATGCCCGTGCGATGGGCTACGTGAAACCGTCCGACACGATCGTCTTCAACGTGTTCGAACTGCTCGACACCGCGAAGAAGGAAGCGCGCGCGCTGGCCGCAACCGGCTACCGCGCACCGCTGCGCGCGAAGGACGTGCCGGTCGCAGGCCGCTCGGCGATCGCGACGATCAAGGCATCGCTCGTCAACATGCGTGACGGCCGCTTCATCAGCGACCACGACTACCTGATCGCGAGCCGCATCGCCGAAGCCGTGTGCGGCGGCGACGTCGAAGCCGGCAGCCTCGTCGACGAGGAATGGCTGCTCGCGCTCGAGCGCCGCGCGTTCGTCGAGCTGCTCGGCACGCAGAAGACGCAGGAACGGATCATGGGCATGTTGCAGACCGGCAAGCCGGTGCGTAACTGAGCGAGCAGACAAGGAGTCTGAAATGAGCAAACAACTGCAAGACGCATACATCGTCGCCGCCAGCCGCACCCCGATCGGCAAGGCCCCGCGCGGTGTCTTCAAGAACACGCGCCCCGACGAGCTGCTGGTTCACGCGATCAGGTCGGCGGTCGCGCAGGTGCCCGGTCTCGACACGAAGGTGATCGAGGACGCGATCATCGGCTGCGCGATTCCGGAAGCCGAGCAGGGGCTGAACGTCGCGCGCATGGGCGCGCTGCTCGCGGGCCTGCCGCAGACGGTCGGCGGCGTGACGGTCAACCGCTTCTGCGCGTCGGGCATCACCGCGCTCGCGATGGCGGCCGACCGCATCCGCGTCGGCGAATCGGACGCGATTTTCGCGGGCGGCTGCGAATCGATGAGCATGGTGCCGATGATGGGCAACAAGCCGTCGATGTCGCCACACATCTTCGATCGCAGCGAAGACTTCGGCATCGCGTACGGGATGGGCCTGACGGCCGAGCGCGTCGCCGAGCAGTGGAAGGTGAGCCGCGACGACCAGGACGCGTTCTCGGTCGAATCGCACCGCAAGGCGCTCGCCGCGCAGCAGGCCGGCGAATTCGGCGACGAAATCGCTGCGTACACGCTCACCGAGCGGTTCCCGAACCTCGCGACCGGCGAGGTCGACGTGAAGACGCGCGAGATCAAGCTCGACGAAGGTCCGCGCGCGGATACGTCGCTCGAAGGCCTCGCGAAGCTGCGCACGGTGTTCGCGAACAAGGGCTCGGTCACGGCCGGCAACAGCTCGCAGACGTCGGACGGCGCGGGCGCGCTGCTCGTCGTGTCGGAGAAGGTGCTGAAGGAGTTCAACCTGACGCCGCTCGCGCGCTTCGTGAGCTTCGCGGTGCGCGGCGTGCCGCCGGAAATCATGGGGATCGGCCCGAAGGAAGCGATTCCGGCCGCGCTGAAGGCCGCCGGCCTGAAGCAGGACGATCTCGACTGGATCGAGCTGAACGAGGCGTTCGCCGCGCAGTCGCTGGCGGTGATGCGCGATCTCGGCCTCGATCCGTCGAAGGTCAACCCGATGGGCGGCGCGATCGCACTGGGCCACCCGCTCGGCGCGACCGGCGCGATCCGCGCGGCGACCGTCGTGCACGGCCTGCGCCGCCGCAACCTGAAGTACGGGATGGTCACGATGTGCGTCGGCACCGGCATGGGCGCCGCGGGCATCATCGAACGCCTGTAAGCGGGACGCGACGACAAGCGACGACGGTGCGCGGGCCACGAGCTCGCGCACCGTTTTTTTCATTCCGGTAGAGACAGTCAAAGGAGACGGTTGTGGCCGACATTCAAGTGGAACGCGCCGACGGCGTGATGACGATCACGATCGCGCGCCCGGCGAAGAAGAACGCGCTGACGGCGGCGATGTACCAGACGATGGCCGATGCGCTCGCCGACGCGCAGGAAGACAAGGCGACGCGCGTGATCCTGCTGCGCGGCAGCGACGGTAATTTCAGCGCGGGCAACGATCTCGAGGATTTCCTGAAGTCGCCGCCGAAGGACGACACCGCATCGGTGTTCCAGTTTCTGGCGCGGATCAGCAGCGCGAGCAAGCCGGTCGTGGCGGCGGTGCCCGGCATCGCGGTCGGGGTCGGCGTGACGATGCTGCTGCACTGCGATCTGGTCTATGCGGCCGACACCGCGACGTTCTCGCTGCCGTTCGTGCAGCTCGGGCTGTGCCCGGAAGCCGCGTCCAGCGCACTGCTGCCGCGCCTGGCCGGCCATCAGGTCGCCGCCGAGAAGCTGCTGCTGGGCGAGGCGTTCGACGCGCTGGAAGCGCACCGGATCGGTATCGTCAACCGCGTGCTGCCGGCGGCCGAGCTCGACGCGTTCGCGGCGAAGCAGGCGGCGAAGCTGGCGGCGCTGCCGGCGGCATCGCTGCGTGTGACGAAGGCGCTGCTCAAGGAGACGGGCGGCGTGGCGACGCCCGCGCGGATGGCCGAGGAAGCGCGCCATTTCGCCGAGATGCTGCGCGCGCCGGAGGCCCGCGAGGCGATGACGGCGTTCTTCGAGAAGCGCAAGCCGGATTTCCGTCAGTTCGACTGACGGAACGGGTCGCGCCGGCGGTGGCTCGCCGGTGCGCGGTTGGGAGAGCGATCAGGCCGTGCCGTAGTCGACGTGGCCCGTTTCGCGGCAGAAGCTGACGAGCCGCAAGCCGGCCGCCTTCGCGATGTCGATCGCGAGCGACGACGGCGCGGAGATGGTCGCGACCAGCGGGATGCCGACCCGCGCGGCCTTGCGCACGAGCTCGTAGCTCGCGCGGCTCGACAGGAACACGAAGCCGTCGGTGGTATCGGCGCGCGCCAGCACGAGCGAGCCGATCAGCTTGTCGAGCGCGTTGTGGCGGCCGACGTCCTCGAATGCCGTGCGGATCGCGCCTGTTGCATCGCACCACGCGGCCGCATGCAGGCCGCCGGTCAGTTTCGTCAGCGCCTGATGCGACGGTAACGCATGCGCGGCGCGCGCCAGCGCGTCGGGCGCGAGGCGCGCGAGAAAACCGGTATCGGGCACGCGTTCGGGCGCGAGGTCGAGCAGGTCGATGCTCTCGATGCCGCAGACGCCACAGCCCGTGCGCCCCGCGAGCGCGCGGCGCCGGTCCTTCAGCGCGGCGAACGCCTGCTGGACGACTTCCAGATGGACTTCCGCATGCGGCAGCGGCGCGTCGGCGTGCAGGATCACCTCGATGTCCTTGATGTCGCTGCCGCGCGCGACGATCCCTTCCGAGATCGCGAAGCCGACCGCGAACGCTTCGAGGTCGCATGGCGTACACATCATCACCGCATGCGAGATGCCGTTGAAGACGAGTGCGACCGGCCATTCCTGGCCGACGAAGTCGTGCGCGGTCTCGACCGCGCCGCCGCGCGTGCGGCGCACGGGCAGCTCGATCGCGCCGCGCGGTTCGTCGCGCAATGCGTCGCGCGGTGCGTCTGATTGGGTCGGATTCACGAGCACTCCCGTTGATTCGAAGGGCGGCCGGCGACGATCGTGCCGCCGCCCGCGCGCAGAGGTTCTAAAATACCTCAGGCAAGCCGGCCGCGCCGGCATCCGCCACGTCAGGTAACGACCATGGGACTCAGCGACGCTCCGTTGCTCTTCAACTTCGAACACGATTCGTCGGAAAACTTCACGTACATCCCGATGATCGTGCGTTTCAATCTCGATCGCTTCGGCCTGCGGATTTCGCTCGACCAGTGGCAACTGCTGCCGCTCGAGGATCGCAAGCTGCTCGCGCGCTTTCCGGCCGACGACGACACCGCGATCGAGCCCAACTTCGATCACGCGCTGTTCGAAATGCTGCGCACGCACGCCGATCTGGAGCCGTCATGGTTCCAGCCGGACGAGCAGCCGGCCTGGCGCGCCGTCGACGCGGTACCGGAGTCGCTGGTACAGCAGAGCGCGCTGGCCGGACTGCCGGCACCCGCGCTCGCGCAGTGGCAGCGGCTCGCGCCGTTCCAGCGCTACGTGCTGGTCAAGCTGTCGCGCAAGCCGACGCTGAATCACGATTTCGTGCCCGCGATGCGGGAGTTCGGGCTGACGGCCACGCACTGACGACCGCCTGCCGCACCGCAGCGCTTGCCCGCCGTCAGAGCGGCGGCAGTTGCCGCGGCTTGCGGTCCGGGCCGGTCGCGACGTAGGTGAGCGTCGCTTCGGTGACTTTCACGACTTCGCCCATCAGGCGCATGCGCTGCGCGTACACCTCGACGTCGACCGTGATCGACGTGTTGCCGGTGCGCATGATGGTGGCGTAGAAGCTCAGCAGATCGCCGACGAATACCGGCTGCTTGAACACGAACGAATTGACCGCGACCGTCGCGACGCGGCCGTTCGCGCGCTGGCTCGCGGGAATCGAGCCGGCGATGTCGACCTGCGACATGATCCAGCCGCCGAACACGTCGCCGTGAACGTTCGCATCGTGCGGTTGCGGGACGACGCGCAGCGCGGGCTGCTTCTGCGGGAGTTCGAGGGTCGAATCGGTCATGGCGGGGGCTTTCATCCTGTAATAAACGAGCCGCCGCGCGCAGGCTGGCCGGCGAGGCCGCCGGCAGCGGCGCGAAGCGGCTTCTGCGACAATACAACGTTCGCAAATTGTACGAGAAAGCGCGCGAGCCGGCCGCCGATACGCGCGTCCCGCATTGCCGCAGGACCTTTCCCCATGCGCCGATTTCCCGCTTCCGGCGAGCCCGCGCCGGCTTCGACCGGGCCTCGCAACGACTGGCAGACCATCCGGTCGCTGCTGCCGTACCTGACCACCTACAAATGGCGCGTCGCGCTCGCGCTCGGCTGCCTGATCGGGGCGAAGGTCGCGAACCTCGGCGTGCCGGTCGTGATGAAGCGCATCGTCGATCACCTGTCCGCCGTGCAGCAGCTCACCGCGCTCGGCCGTGCCGAGCAGTCGGCCGGCATCGTGCTCGCGGGCGGCGTCGGGCTGCTGGTCGTCGCGTATGCGCTCGTGCGGCTGTCGACGTCGCTGTTCACCGAGCTGCGCGAAATCCTGTTCTCGAAGGTCACCGAGAGCGCGGTGCGCCAGCTCGCGCTGCAGGTGTTCCGGCATCTGCACGGGCTGTCGCTGCGGTTTCATCTCGAGCGCCAGACGGGCGGCATGTCGCGCGACATCGAGCGCGGCACGCGCGGCATCCAGCAACTGATTTCGTATTCGCTGTACAGCATCCTGCCGACGCTCGTCGAGGTCGGGCTCGTGCTCGGCTTCTTCGTGGTCAAGTACGAGGCCTACTACGCGTACGTGACGTTCGCGGCGCTGGTCACGTACATCGTGTTCACCGTGAAGGTCACCAACTGGCGCACGCATTTTCGCCGCACGATGAACGAGCTCGATTCGCGCGCGAACTCGCGGGCGATCGATTCGCTGATCAACTACGAGACGGTGAAGTACTTCGGCAACGAGGCGTGGGAAGCGCAGCGCTACGACGAGAACCTGAAGCGCTACCGGAAGGCCGCGATCCGCTCGCAGAACTCGCTGTCGGTGCTGAACTTCGGCCAGCAGGCGATCATCGGCACGGGGCTCGTGTTCATCCTGTGGCGCGCGACGCAGGGCGTGCTCGCGGGCAAGCTGACGCTCGGCGATCTCGTGCTGATCAACACGTTCATGCTGCAGCTGTACATTCCGCTGAATTTCCTCGGCGTCGTCTATCGCGAGCTGAAGCAGAGCCTGACCGACATGGACCGGATGTTCGGGTTGCTGTCGGCGCCGAAGGAAGTGGCCGACCGGCCCGATGCGCCGCCGCTCGCGGTGGCCGGCGCGCAGGTGCGCTTCGAGCACGTGAACTTCGCGTACGAGCCGTCGCGGCAGATCCTGCACGATGTGACGTTCACGATCGAGGCCGGCACGACGACCGCGGTGGTCGGCCACAGCGGGTCGGGGAAATCGACGCTGTCGCGGCTGCTGTTCCGCTTCTACGATCTCGACCGGCAGGCGGGCGGCGCGATCCGGATCGACGGGCAGGACATTCGCGACGTCACGCAGGAATCGCTGCGCGCGTCGATCGGGATCGTGCCGCAGGACACCGTGCTGTTCAACGACTCGATCTACTACAACATCGCGTACGGTCGGCCGACGGCGACGCGCGACGAGGTGGTCGCGGCCGCGCGCGCCGCGCACATCCACGATTTCATCGAAGGGTTGCCGAAGGGCTATGACACGCCGGTCGGCGAGCGCGGGCTGAAGCTGTCGGGCGGCGAGAAGCAGCGCGTCGCGATCGCGCGCACGCTGTTGAAGGACCCGCCGGTGCTGCTGTTCGACGAAGCGACGTCGGCGCTCGATTCCCGCTCGGAACGCGCGATCCAGCACGAGCTCGATCAGATCGCGCGGCATCGCACGACGCTCGTGATCGCGCACCGTCTGTCGACGGTCGTGCACGCGCAGCAGATCCTCGTGATGGACCACGGGCGGATCGTCGAGCGCGGCACGCACGACGAACTCGTGCGCGCGGACGGGCTGTATGCGCAGATGTGGGCGTTGCAGCAGCAGCGCGCGGCGGCGGGCGGGGAAGAGGCCGAGGCCGCGTAACGGGGCGTGGCGGCCTGGCGGCGTGCCGCGTGCCGTGGCGCGCAGCGCAAGGGCGGCGCGACGGGGGCGTCGCCGCCCGTCGTCCGATCAGCCCGCGGCGGCGCGCAGCCGTGCGTCGAGTTCGCCGAGCTGCGCGGGCGTACCGACGTTCTCCCAGATCCCTTCGTACAGTTCGCCGGTCGCGCGGCCGGCTTCGATCGTCGCGCGATAGTACGGCGTCAGCGCGCGCCGCGTGCCGGGTGCGAGGTCGCGGAACATCCGCGTGTCGTACAGGCCGATGTTGCCGAACGTGAAGCGCTCGGCGCCGTCGAGCGCGAGACGGCCGTCGTCGCCGAGCGCGAAGTCGCCGGCCGGATGGAACGGCGGGTTCGGCACCATCACGAGGTGCATCGCCGGCGTGTCGAGCGCGGCCATCCGGGCGGCGCGCGGCGCAAGCGTCCGGTAGTCGAACGCGCAGTACACGTCGCCGCTGACGGCCGCGAACACGGCTGGCTGCCCGTCGCGCTCCAGCAGCGGCAGCGCCTGCGCGATGCCGCCGGCGGTTTCGAGTGCGTCGCCCTCGGCCGAATACGCGAGCCGCACGCCCCAGCGCGACCCGTCGCCGAGCGCGGCCTCGATCTGCTCGCCGAGCCACGCGTGGTTGATCACGATCGTGTCGATGCCCGCCCGCGCGAGCGCCTCGATCTGCCACACGATCAGCGGCTTGCCGCCGGCTTCGAGCAGCGGCTTCGGGCGGGCGTCGGTCAGCGGACGCATCCGTTCGCCGCGTCCGGCGGCGAAGATCATCGCCGTGGTCAGGGGTGTGCTCATGGTCGACTGGGTGCGAGAACGGTCAGAACGTATAGCCGACGTCGGCCGGCGCGTTGCCCTCGAGCTCGTCGAGCAGCTTCGCGAACGGCACGAGCGGGCGATAGCGCAGCGCGACCTTGCGTGCATACGCGAGGAAGCGCGGCAGGTCGTTCAGGTAGTGCGGCTTGCCGTCGCGGTAGTTGATGCGCGCGAACAGGCCGAGGATCTTGATGTGGCGCTGCAGCCCCATCCATTCGAGCTGGCGGTAGAACTCGCCGAAATCCGCGTCGACCGGCAGGCCGGTCTTCTTCGCCTTTTCCCAGTAGTACGCGAAGCAGTCGAGCTCGAACTCCTCGTCCCAACTGATGAACGCGTCGCGCAGCAGCGACACGACGTCGTACGTCAGCGGCCCGTAGACGGCGTCCTGGAAGTCGAGCACGCCCGGGTTCGGCTCGCAGACCATCAGGTTGCGCGGCATGAAGTCGCGCAGCATGAAGCCTTGCGGCTGCGCGTGCGCGCTCGCGACCAGCAGCGCGAACGTGCGGTCTAGCGTGCCGCGCATCGCGTCGGTGATCGGCTTGCCGAGGTGGCGGCCGACGAACCATTCGGGCAGCAGCTCCATTTCGCGGCGCAGGAACGCTTCGTCGAACGGCGGCAGCACGTCGGGTGTCGACGCGAGCTGGAAGCGGATCAGCGCGTCGAGGGCGTCACGCATCAGCGGACGGGCCGCGCCCGGATCGGCCGGATCGAGCACCGAGATGTACGACGTGCGGCCGAGATCGGTCACGAGCATGAAGCCCGCGTCGAAATCGTGGGCCAGCACGTCCGGCACGTGATCGCCGGCCCCGGAGAGCAGCTGCGCAACCTGGACGAACTCGCGGCACTTCTCGGGCGGCGGCGCGTCGACCGCGATCAGCGTGCCGCCGGGGCGCGTGGCCGACGCGACGCGGAAATAGCGGCGGAAACTGGCGTCCGACGACGCGGGCGCGAGGGTCGACAGATCGAGCGCGTAGCGCTCGGCGAGCGGGTGCAGCCACGCGGTGAGCGCGTCGAGGCGGGCGTCGGGCTGGGATGCGGCGGATGGGGGCGTCATGAAACTCGGCGGAGGGGGGAACGTCTTGCCATATAATACCCCACGACTTTTTTGACGCGCCCCGCGTCAGCTTCCGCCGTGCAGGCCCGCGGCCTGTCGCGCCGTCCGCCCGATCGCCTCCCCGGTTTGCGAAGAGCCGCAGTCGCGGCTCGACGGCGCGGCCCGCCGCGCGTGAAGGTGCCGTGCTGGCGCGGTTGACAAGGGGCGATTCGCCAAACGATAGATGCCGCCCAAACCGCTATTCCCGAATGTTTTCCCCGGTGACGGGGCGCCGCGCAAACGGCGGCTCGCGCTCGCGCTCCTGGCCGTGCCCGGCCTCGTGCCGGCCGTGTCGTACGCGCAGCTGTCGGGCGCGGCTGCGCAGCCGCAGCCGCTCGACTCGCCGTGGGATCTGCGTCTCGCGCCCCAGCTCGAGGATCATCCGCTGAAGGACGGCGCGAAGCCGGCCGCCTTCGTCATTGCCGACCATACGAGCGGCACCGCCGAGCAGGACCTCGCCGCGAAGGGTTCGGCCGAGCTGCGGCGCGGCGACGCCGTCGTGAAGGCCGACGCGATCCACTACGATCAGGATACCGACATGGCCGATGCGTACGGCCAGGTCAAGGTGGTCAATGGCGGCACGTCGTTCGCCGGCCCCGAGGCGCACCTGAAGATCGAGGCGAACCAGGGCTTCATGACCGCGCCGAAGTATCACTTCAACGTGACGGGCGGGTCGGGCAGCGCGGAGCGCGTCGACATGGTCGACAACGAGCGCTCGGTGTTCGTCAACGGTACGTACACCGCGTGCCAGTGCTCGACGAACCCCGCGTGGTACATCAAGGGCAGCCGCTTCGACTTCGATACGGGCGCCGACGAGGGCACCGCGCGCAACGGCGTGCTGTTCTTCCAGGGCGTGCCGATCTTCGCGAGCCCGTGGATGACGTTCCCGCTGTCGGGCGAGCGGCGCAGCGGCCTGCTGCCGCCGACGTTCTCGGTGAACTCGAACAACGGCTTCGAGCTGTCGCTGCCGTACTACTTCAACATCGCGCCGAACCGCGACCTGACGCTCACGCCGCGCATCATCTCGCGGCGCGGCGTGATGACCGAAGCGACGTTCCGCTATCTGTCGCCGTCGTATTCGGGCACGTTTACGGCCAATTACCTGCCGGACGACCGGCTCGCGCATCGCAACCGCTACGCGATCTACTGGCAGCACCAGCAGAACTTCGGCGGCGGCTTCGGCGGCTACGTCTACTTCAACAAGGTTTCGGACAACACGTATCCCGAAGACCTCGGGTCGGCGAACCAGTTCATCAACGGCACGCAGACGCTGTACCAGCAGGAAGCCGGCCTCACGTACAACAACGGCCCGTGGTCGGTGCTCGCGCGCTACCAGCACTGGCAGACGCTGCCGCCGTCGATCGCGCCGTACAGCCGCGAGCCGCAGTTGAACGTGAAGTACACGAAGTACAACGTCGGCGGGTTCGACTTCGGCGCGGAAGCCGACTATTCGCGGTTCCGCATCACGACCGCCGATGCGACCCAGGGCGACCGGGTGGTCTTCAACCCGTACATTTCGTATGGCGTGTACGGTCCCGGCTACTTCGCGGTGCCGAAGGTCCAGTACCACCTGGCGTCGTACGACCTGAACTACCTGTCGTCCGCCACGCCGAACAGCCCGAAGCGCTTCACCGAGTCGATCCCGACCGTGAGCTTCGATTCGGGCCTGATCTTCGACCGTTCGGTGCGCCTGTTCGGCCAGGACTTCATCCAGACCCTCGAGCCGCGCCTGTACTACGTGTACACGCCGTATCGCGATCAGTCGAACGCGCCGCTGTTCGACACCGCGGAATCGGACTTCGGCCTCGCGGAGATCTACCAGCCGAACACGTTCGTCGGTAACGACCGGATCGCCGATGCGAACCGGATCACGGCCGGCCTGACGTCGCGCTTCATCGATCCGCGCACCGGCGACGAGCGCGCGCGGTTCGTGATCGCGCAGCAGTACTACTTCGCCGATCAGCGCGTCACGCTGAACCCGGGGCAGAGCGCCGTGCTGGCCCGCCACTCGGACCTGATCGTCGGCGCCGCGCTGAAGCTCGGCTCGGGCTTCATGTCGGAAACGGCGTTCCAGTACAACCAGAACAACAACCAGCTCGTGAAGTCGAGTATCGGTTTCGGTTACAGCCCGGGCGAGCGCCGCGTGATCAACGTCGGCTATCGCTATACGCGCACGAATACCACGCTCGACAACCAGCCGATCAACCAGTTCCTGGTGTCCGCGCAGTGGCCGCTCACGCGCCGCCTGTATGCGATCGGCCGGTTCAACTACGACTTCGCCGGAGATCGCGTGGTCGACGGTCTGGTCGGCTTACAATACGACGCGGATTGCTGGGCGCTCGGGGTCGGGGTGCAGCGGGCCGCGAACGGCATCAATTCGTCGGGACAGCAGAACTCGTCGACGCGCTTCATGATGCAGCTGACGCTCAAGGGCTTGTCGACCATCGACAACGGCCTCGTGTCCGCATTCCGCGCCGGGGTGCCAGGCTACACGCCGTTGCCGCCGCCGCCGCCGCCGATGTCCCGCTTCAGCAACTACGAGTAACGCCGGCATGTCTGCACCGGTCAGCACGATTTCAATGGAGTTTCAGTGGCAATGAAGAAAACCCTTCGTTTCGCGGCAGTCGTGTCCAGCCTCGCCGCGTCCGCCGCGCTGCTCGCCGCCGCGCCGGCCGCGGCGCAGGCACTCGGTTCGCAAGGTGCGCAGCTCGCCGACGAAGTCGTCGCCGTGGTCAACAACGACGTGATCACGGGCCGCGAACTCGACCAGCGCGCCGGCCTGATCGCACGCCGCCTGCAGCAGCAGAACGCGCCGGTGCCGCCGGCCGACCAGCTGCGCGCGCAGGTGCTGAACCAGATGGTGCTCGAACGTATCCAGGTGCAGAAGGCCAAGGACGACGGGATCCGCATCGACGACGCGACCGTGCAGGCCACGCTGCAGCGTCTCGCGCAGGCGAACGGGATGACGCTCGACCAGTACCGCGCGCGCCTCGAGGCGCAGGGCGTGCCCTGGAGCATCTTCACGAGCGACGCGCGCACCGAGCTGATGCTGTCGAAGCTGCGCGAGCGCGAGGTCGACGGCAAGATCACGGTGTCGGACGCCGAGGTCGCGAACTACATCGCGAGCCAGCGCGGGCCGAACGCATCGCAGCAGCAGGACCTGCGCTTCCAGCACATCTTCATCAAGGCGCCCACCAACGCGCCGCAGGCTGACATCGAAGCCGCGCAGAAGAAGGCCGAAGCGCTGCTGCAGCAGGCGAAGTCGGGCGCCGATTTCGAGCGCCTCGCGAAGAACAACTCCGAAGCGAACGACGCGAAGAAGGGCGGCGATCTCGGCTTCAAGGCGCCGAGCGCGCTGCCGCCCGACGTCGTCGACGCCGCGTCGAAGCTGCGCCCGGGCGAGGTCAACCCGACGCTGATCCGCGTGCCGGACGGCTTCGAAATCGTGCGCCTCGTCGATCGCCGCCAAAGCCAGGGCGCGAGCGCCGCGGCGCCGAAGATCGTCCAGACGCACGTGCGCCACATCCTGCTGCGCGTCGGCGAAGGCAAGTCGGAAGGCCAGGCGCGCCAGCAACTGGTCGACATCCGCAAGCAGGTCGAGGCCGGCGGCGATTTCGCGAAATTCGCGCGCACCTACTCGCAGGACGGTTCCGCGTCGCAGGGCGGCGATCTCGGCTGGATCAGCCCGGGCGAGACCGTGCCGGAATTCGAGCGCGCGATGAACAACCTCCAGGACGGCCAGATCAGCCAGCCGATCCGTACCGAATACGGCTATCACCTGATCCAGGTGCTGAACCGCCGCGAGGCGGAAGGGTCGGTGCAGCAGCAGATGGACATCGCCCGTCAGGCGATCGGCCAGCGCAAGGCCGAGCAGGCGTATGCCGACTGGCTGCGCGAGTTGCGCGATTCGTCGTACGTGCAGTACAAGATCGGCGGCGTCGGCCCGGCGAACTGAGCGAGCCTCGGATGACCACGCCCGCGCTGCAGATCGCGATCACGACCGGCGAACCCGCGGGGGTTGGCCCGGAGCTGACCGTGCAGGCGCTGCGTGACGCCGCGCAGCGCTGGCCCGATGCGCATTTCACCGTGCTCGGCGATGCCGCACTGCTCGACGCGCGTGCGGCCGCGGTCGGCATCGACGCGGCCACACTGGCCGGCGGCGCGCCGGTGTCGGTCGCGCATCACGCACTGGCGGCGCCCGCGCAGGCGGGCAAGCTGGACGCGGCGAACGGCCGCTACGTGCTCGGGCTGCTCGACGCGGCGATCGACGGTGCGCTGGCCGGCCGGTACGACGCGATCGTGACCGCGCCGCTGCAGAAGAGCACGATCAACGACGCGGGCGTGCGGTTCACCGGCCATACCGAATACCTGGCCGAACGCACGCACACGCCGCGCGTCGTGATGATGCTGGCCGGCACCGGCCACCGGCCGCTGCGCGTCGCGCTCGCGACCACGCACCTGCCGCTGAAGGACGTATCGGCCGCGCTGACGATCGACGGGCTCGTCGAGACGCTCGCGATCATCGATCGCGACCTGCGGCGCGATTTCGGTCTCGCCGCGCCGCGCATTCTCGTGACGGGCCTGAACCCGCACGCGGGCGAGAACGGTTATCTCGGCCGCGAGGAGATCGACGTGATCTCGCCGGCGCTGGCCCGCGCGAACGCGCAACACATCGACGCACGCGGCCCGTATCCGGCCGACACGCTGTTCCAGCCGCGCCATCTGGCCGATGCCGATTGCGTGCTCGCGATGTTCCATGACCAGGGTCTGCCCGTGCTGAAGTACGCGACGTTCGGCGAGGGCATCAACGTGACGCTCGGGCTGCCGATCATCCGCACGTCGGTCGATCACGGCACCGCGCTCGATCTGGCCGGCACGGGCCGCGCGGATCCGGGCAGCATGATCGCCGCGCTCGATACGGCCGTCACGATGGCGCGCCATCGCCGCGCAGCCTGACGCTGCCGGTTTACCCCATTCGTCGTATTTTTCGTTTTACTCAGTCGATGTCGAACAGCAGACAGCACCAAGGCCATTTCGCGCGCAAGCGCTTCGGGCAGAACTTCCTCGTCGATCACGGCGTGATCGACTCGATCGTCGCGACGATCGGCCCTGCACGCGGCCAGCGGATGGTCGAGATCGGCCCCGGGCTCGGCGCGCTGACCGGGCCGCTGATCGAGCGGCTCGCGACGCCGGAGTCGCCGCTGCACGCGGTCGAGCTCGACCGCGATCTGATCGGGCGCCTGCAGCAACGCTTCGGCGCGCTGCTGGAGCTGCACGCGGGCGACGCGCTCGCGTTCGACTTCCGCTCGCTCGCGATGCCCGGCGACAAGCCGTCGCTGCGGATCGTCGGCAATCTGCCGTACAACATCTCCAGCCCGCTGCTGTTTCACCTGATGACGTTCGCCGATGCGGTGATCGACCAGCATTTCATGCTGCAGAACGAGGTCGTCGAGCGGATGGTCGCGGAGCCGGGCACGAAGGCGTTTTCGCGGCTGTCGGTGATGCTGCAGTACCGCTACGTGATGGAAAAAATGCTCGACGTGCCGCCGGAATCGTTCCAGCCGCCGCCGAAGGTCGATTCGGCGATCGTCCGGATGATTCCGTACGAGCCGCACGAACTGCCGGACGTCGATCCGGCGCTGCTCGGCGAAATCGTCACCGCCGCGTTCTCGCAGCGCCGCAAGATGCTGCGTAACACGCTGGGCGACTATCGCGAGACGATCGATTTCGATGCGCTCGGCTTCGATCTCGCGCGCCGCGCGGAGGACGTGAGCGTGGCCGAATATGTCGGCGTGGCGCAGGCGCTGGCGGCGGTGCGCAAGGCCGGATGACGTGCGTGGCGCGAGCTGCCCACCCGCTGTATCGAAGAGAGCTGCCCGACGGGCAGCTTTTTTGTTGCCCGCGTGTATTTGCGCCGGTCGTCACATCCGCCGGCGCGGCGGCGCGTTGACGAGCGCGATGCCGGTCAGCACGAGCGCGGCCGCGGACATGAAGCGCCAGCCGACCGATTCGCCGAGCAGCAGCACGCCGAACGCGACGCCGAACAGCGGCGACAGGAACGTGAACACGGACAGCCGCGACGCGCTGTAGCGCGTCAGCAGCCAGAACCACGACAGGTAGCTGACGAACGCGACGATCACCGACTGATACGCGAGGCTTGCGAGCGCGACCGGCGTGATCCGCGCGAATGACATCTGGCCGAACAGCGCGGCGAGCGCGACCAGCACGACCGCCGATACCGCGAGCTGGTAGAACAGCGTCTTGCTCGCGCTGGCCCGCGCAAGCGCCGTCGAGCGCACGACGACCGTCGTCGCGGCCCACATCGCGCCGCCGAGGATCCCGAGCGCGTCGCCGGCGAGCCCTGCCAGCACCGATGCGCCGGGCGCGCGCGGCTTCAGGAAGCCGTCCGCGAACGCGAGCGCGATGCCGGCGAATGCGAGGCCGACGCCGGTCCATTGCGTGCGCTGCAGCCGCTCGCCGGGTGCGAACAGGTGCAGGCCGAGCGCGGTGAAGCACGGCGCCGTGTACAGGAAGATCGCCATGTGCGACGCGCTCGTCAGCGTCAGCCCGAAGAACACGCAGATGAATTCTCCGGCGAACAGCGCGCCGGCCGCGAGGCCCGCACCGAATGTGCCGTCCGCCTGAAACAGCGGCGTGCCGCGCGTGCGGGCCCAGCCCCACAGCAGCACCGCGGCGATCACCGAGCGCAGCCCGGCCTGGAACATCGGCGCGATCGCGGCGTTCGTGCTCTTGATCGCGACCTGCTGGAAGCCCCAGATCGCGCACAGCAGCAGCATCAGGCCGACGGCGCGCGTATCGAGTGCGCGGCGCACGCGGGCGGCGGCAAGCGCGGTCATCGGCGCGCCTCGCTGGTCGGGCCTTGCGGCACGGAGGTCAGGCGGGCGGCGCGTCCGGCGCGCTCGAATCGACGGTTTCGCACGGCAGTGGGGCGGCAAGAAAAAGTGGGTGGTCGCGGTCGGGCGGCGGCGCGCATGCCCGCTTTTGGTGCGAAGTGGAAGGATGTTACCCGATCGACGCGGTGCCCGGGCGAGCCGGATCGTGCCGCTTTCAGTCGTTGCGCGCTTGCTCGCGCCGAGGCAGCCGATACGCGGCATCGGCCGCGTGCTTGTTGGGCCGTTCCGGGCTAGGCGCCCCCGGCTAGGCGCCCCCGGCTAGGCGCCCCCGGCGAATTTCACCCGACTCCGGTAGAATTTCCGGCTCTGGAAAGTCCCCACAGGAGTACAACACATGCGTTTGCTGCATACGATGCTGCGAGTCGGCGATCTCGACCGCTCGATCAAGTTCTACACCGAATTGCTCGGCATGAAGCTGCTGCGTCGCGAGGATTATCCGGAAGGCAAGTTCACGCTCGCGTTCGTCGGCTACGAAGACGAAAGCACGGGCACCGTGATCGAGCTGACCCACAACTGGGAGACGCCGTCCTACGATCTCGGCAATGGCTTCGGCCATCTGGCGGTGGCGGTCGACGATGCGTACGCGGCCTGCGAGAAGATCAAGGCGCAAGGCGGCAAGGTCACGCGCGAGGCAGGCCCGATGAAGCACGGCACGACCGTGATCGCGTTCGTCGAGGATCCGGACGGCTACAAGATCGAGTTCATCCAGAAGAAGGCGCACTGAACGCCGGATGAGCGGTTCGCGGCGCGTGGCGCGTCGCGGGCAACGAAAACGGGCGATGCGGCGTGATCCGCATCGCCCGTTTGGCGTTTACGTCGTGACCGACGGCGTCAAAGCGACGGCAGCAGCTCGGGCGGGTGATGCTTGAGCGTGTGCCGCGCTTCGCGGAACTCGGGGAAGATCGATTCGACGGTCTGCCAGAAGGCCGGGCTGTGGTTCATCTCGCGCAGGTGCGACAGCTCGTGCGCGACGACGTAGTCGATGATCGACATCGGGAAATGGATCAGCCGCCAGTTCAGGCGGATCTTGCCGTCGCTCGAGCAACTGCCCCAACGCGTCGCGGCCGACGACAGCGCGACCATCGAATACGTGACGCCGAGCTTTTCCGCGTAGACCACGAGGCGTTCGCCGAAGATGCGTTTCGCTTCGCCCTGCAGCCAGCCCTGCACGCGATCCTTGATCTGCTGCATGTCGGCCTGCACGGGCAGCGGCAGCGACAGCCGCAGCGCGTCGGCATCGAACGCGACGGCGCCCGCGCCGAGCGCGATCGTCACAGTCTTGCCGAGATACGGCAGTTGCGCGCCGTCGCGCCAGTCGATCTGCGGCAGCGCGCGCTGCTCGGTGCGCGTCTTCCATTCCGCGAGCTTCGCGAAGATCCAGCGTTGCTTTTCGGCGATCGCCGCTTCGATGTCGGCGAGCGTGACCCAGCGCGGCGCGGTGATCGACAGCCCGCTGCCGTCGATCGTGAAGCCGATCGTGCGGCGCGCCGAGCGCTTCAGCCGGTATTCGAGCACGCGGCTGTCGAGCGCGAACGTGCGCACGCGCGAGCGATCGGGCGCCGGGCCCGGATCGAGCGGCGCGGCGGGGGCGGCTTCGGGCGGCGCCGGCGGGGCGGCAGGCGCCGACGGCGCGGCGGCCGGCCCGTCGAAGAGCGGCAGATCCATCTGGCGATGATCGAGGGCCACGACGGCAGGCCGTGGCCGCGGACGCTGTTTCATCAGTTCGCTTCTTTTTGTCGTACGCAACGGCTGCAATCCGGGGCGTCAGGCGCGCGCGGCATCGCGCGTGCCGGCGTTGCCCGCCTGGCGATACGCGTCGGGATCGATGCGGCGCATTTCCGCTTCGATCCATGCTTCGACCTGCGAGTTCAATGCATCGGGCGTCAGCCCTTCGCTGGGGATCGGCTTGCCGATCGACACCGTGACGACGCCCGGGAATTTCGTGAACGAGTTGCGCGGCCACACACGACCTGCATTGTGCGCGATCGGCACGACCGGCGTGCCGGTTTCGATCGCGAAGCGCGCGCCGCCCGTCTTGTACTTGCCCTGCTTGCCCACCGGCGTGCGCGTGCCTTCGGGGAACATGATCATCCATGCGCCTTCCGACAGGCGCTTCTTGCCCTGGCGGATCACCGAATTGAACGCGTTCTTGCCTTCCTTGCGGTTGATGTTGACCATGTGCAGCAGCCCGAGCGCCCAGCCGAAGAACGGCACGTACAGCAGCTCGCGCTTGAACACGTAGCACAGCGGCTTCGGCATCAGCGCCGGAAACGCAAGCGTCTCCCACGCGGACTGGTGCTTCGACAGCAGCACGGCCGGGCCGTCGGGCAGGTTCTCGAACCCTTCGATCCGATAGCGGATGCCGTTCAGCCAGCGCACGACCCACAGCGTCGACTTGCACCAGCCGGCCGCCATCCAGTAGCGCGCGTCGGGGCGCATGAACGGGAACGCGATGAAGCACGCGGTGGCGTACGGCACCGTGTACAGGATGAAGTAGATCAGCAGCAGCAGGGAGCGGACGAAGCGCATCGGCGTGAGTCTGGTGTTGGGGAGGATGCGCGCGGCAGCCGCATCACTCGTGTTCGTGTGAAAGAAAATCGAGCGCGAACGCGCGCAGGTCGTCGTGGACTTTCGTGCCGTCCGGCAGATTGCCTGCGGCGAGCGTTTTCTTGCCCTTGCCGGTCAGCACGAGATGCGGCTGGAAGCCGACCGCGACGCCGGCCTGCAGGTCGCGCAGCGAATCGCCGACGACCGGCGTGTGAGCGGGATCGATCTCGAAGCGCTCGGCGATCATCTGCATCATGCCGGGTTTCGGCTTGCGGCAGTCGCAGTGATCCTCGGCCGTGTGCGGGCAGAAGAATACCGCGTCGATGCGCGCGCCGACCGCGGCCGCCGCGCGATGCATTTTCAGGTGCATCTCGTTCAACGCGGCCATGTCGAACAGCCCGCGGCCGATACCGGACTGGTTGGTCGAGACGACCACGCGATAGCCCGCGTGGTTGAGCCGGGCGATCGCCTCGAAGCTGCCGGGCAGCGCGATCCATTCGTCGGGCGTCTTGATGAACGCATCCGAATCGACGTTGATCACGCCGTCCCGGTCGAGGACGACGAGCTTTCGGTTGGGGCTGGTCGGCATCGTGCGGCCCTTATGCGGCGAGCTTCGAGATGTCGGCGACGCAGTTCATCTGCTGGTGCAGCGCGGACAGCAGTGCGAGACGGTTCGCGCGCAGCGCCGGATCTTCCGCGTTCACCATCACGTCGTTGAAGAACGTGTCGACCGGCACGCGCAGCGCGGCGAGCGCCGACAGCGCGCCCGTGTACGCACGCGCCTCGAGCTGCGACTGCACGTGCGGCGTGACGGCCGCGAGCTGTTCGTGCAGCGCCTTCTCGGCCGCCTCGACGAGCAGCGTCGGCTGCACCGCGCCGTTCGCGCCGCCTTCCGATTTCTTCAGGATGTTCGAGATCCGCTTGTTCGCGGCCGCGAGCGCTTCGGCTTCCGCGAGGCGCGTGAATTCGCGCACCGCGTCGAGGCGCGCGACGAGGTCGTCGATGCGCGTCGGGTTCAGGCTCAGCACCGCGTCGATTTCGCCGGCCGAATAGCCGCGCTCGCGCAGCAGGCCGCGCAGGCGATCCATGAAGAACGCGAAGATCGCGTCGGTCGATTCGGCGACGCCCGGCACGCCGTCGAAGCGTGCGTGCGCCGTGCGCAGCAGCGATACGAGATCGAGCGGCAGTTGCTTCTCGAGCAGCAGGCGCAGCACGCCGAGCGCGTGACGGCGCAGCGCGAACGGATCCTTCTCGCCGGTCGGCGCGAGGCCGATGCCCCAGATGCCGACGATCGTTTCGAGCTTGTCGGCGAGCGCGACGGCGGTCGACACCGGCGTGGTCGGCAGCGCGTCGCCGGAGAAGCGCGGCTGGTAGTGCTCGGCGCACGCGAGCGCGACGTCGTCGGCTTCGCCGTCGTGGCGCGCGTAGTACGTGCCCATCGTGCCCTGCAGCTCCGGAAACTCGCCGACCATGTCGGTCAGCAGGTCGGCCTTCGCGAGGCGCGCGGCGCGCTTCGCGTGCGCGGTGTCGGCGCCGATCGCCGGGGCGATCTCGCCCGCCAGCGCCTCGAGGCGCTCGACGCGTGCGAGCGCCGAACCGAGCTTGTTGTGATAGACGACGTTCGCGAGCTGCGGCACGCGCTCGGCGAGCGGCTTCTTCTTGTCCTGCTCGAAGAAGAACTTCGCATCGGCGAGGCGCGGGCGCACGACGCGCTCGTTGCCTTCGATGATCTCGCCCGGCGTCTTCGTGTCGATGTTCGACACGATCAGGAAGCGCGAGCGCAGCTTGCCCGCGACGTCGGTCAGCGCGAAATACTTCTGGTTCGTCTGCATCGTGAGGATCAGGCATTCCTGCGGCACCTGCAGGAATTCGTCCTCGAAGCGGCACGGGTAGACGACCGGCCATTCGACCAGCGACGTCACTTCGTCGAGCAGCGACTCGGGCATCACGACCGTGTCGCCGTTCGCATGTTCGTTCAGCTGCGTGCGGATCGTTTCGCGGCGATCGGCGAAGTGCGCGATCACGCGGCCCTTGTCGCGCAGCGTGTCGGCGTATGCGCGCGCATGCTGGATCGCGACGAGGCCGTCCGACAGGAAGCGGTGGCCGAGCGTGGTGTCGCCGGCGTCGACGCCGAACGCGGTGACGGGCACGACGCGATCGTCGTGCAGCACCGTCAGCCGATGCACAGGGCGCACGAACTTCACGTCCGAGCCGTCCGGGCGCTGGTACGTCATGAATTTCGGGATCGGCAGCTTCGCGAGCGCTTCGTCGAGCGCGGCCTGCAGGCCGTCGGCGAGCGTGGCGCCGGCCGCCGAGTAGTTGATGAAGAATGCTTCGGCCTTGCCGTCCTGCGCGCGCTCGAGATCGGCGATCGACGCGTTCGGGTGGCCGAGCGCCGCGAGCTTCTTCGCGAGCGGCGCCGTCGGCTTGCCTTCGGCGTCGAGCGCGACCGACACGGGCAGGACCTTTTCGCGGACCTGTCTGTCGGGTGCGACGGCGCGCACGTTCTGCACGACGACCGCGAGGCGGCGCGGCGTCGCGTAGCGTTCGAACACGAGTTCGCCTTCGATGAGGTCGCGCGCGGCGAGGCGTTGTGCGATACCTTCGGCGAATGCGTCGCCGAGGCGCGCGAGGGCCTTCGGCGGCAGCTCTTCGGTCAGCAGTTCGACGAGCAGGGGGGCGGGATGATTGTGCGTCATATCTGGAATAAATCTCGTCTCGTCAGACCTGATCGATCTTGCGTTCGACCTTGAGCGGCGGCGCCCACGCCGGCTGCGCGGCGTCTTGGGCGTCGGTGGTGAGGCCCGGCACGCCCGGCGGGTTGCCGAGCATCGGGAAGCCGAGCTTCTCGCGCGAGTCGTAGTAAGCCTGCGCGACGAGACGCGACAGTGCGCGGATGCGGCCGATGTACGCGGCCCGCTCGGTGACCGAGATCGCGCCGCGCGCGTCGAGCAGGTTGAACGTGTGACCGGCCTTCAGCACGAGCTCGTACGCGGGCAGCGCGAGCTGCGCGTCGATCATCTTCTTCGCTTCCGCTTCGTAGCTGTTGAAGAACGTGAACAGCAGGTCGACGTTCGCGTGCTCGAAGTTGTAGGTCGACTGCTCGACCTCGTTCTGGTGGTACACGTCGCCATACGACAGGCGGCGCAGCTCGGGGCCGTTCGGGCCTTGCTCTTCCCACTCGGTCCACACGAGGTCGTACACGTTCTCGACCTTCTGCAGGTACATCGCGAGGCGCTCGAGGCCGTACGTGATCTCGCCGAGCACCGGCTTGCATTCGAGGCCGCCGACTTCCTGGAAATACGTGAACTGCGTGACTTCCATCCCGTTCAGCCACACCTCCCAGCCGAGGCCCCACGCGCCGAGCGTCGGGTTTTCCCAGTCGTCCTCGACGAAGCGCACGTCGTTCTGCTTCAGGTCGAAGCCGAGCGCTTCCAGCGAGCCGAGGTACAGGTCGAGGATGTTTTCCGGCGCCGGCTTGAGCACGACCTGGTACTGGTAGTAGTGCTGCAGGCGGTTCGGGTTCTCGCCGTAGCGGCCGTCCTTCGGGCGGCGCGACGGCTGCACGTACGCGGCGCGCCACGGCTCGGGGCCGACCGCGCGCAGGAACGTGTGGACGTGCGACGTGCCCGCGCCGACTTCCATGTCGATGGGCTGGAGCAGGGCGCAACCCTGCTTGTCCCAGTAGGACTGCAGCGTCAGGATGATTTGCTGAAACGTAAGCATGAAGAGCCTTCGTGGCGCTGGCGCTCCGTTGCGGGCGGCGCTCCGGGCGGGCCCGGAGGGTCGGCTCGCGCGGCGGCGCGGCTTGTTAGTGTGCTGAAACGCGTAATTTTACCGGATCGGCGACCGGATGCGGCCGGAAGGCCGATGCGGGCACCGCCGGCCTGTTTCCGGCGGCCTGCGCATCCATCGCCCGCATGCGTCGCGCAGCCGCGTGCGGGCCGCCGCGACGCGCATGCCGCGGCGCTTCGCGCGGGCGGTAAGATGCGCGTATTGCGGCGCGCGCGATGCGCGCCGCGTCACCGCTTGCCGACGCTCACCGCATGGACGAACCGACCGACATCCTGATTCCGCTGCTTCCGCCGTTCCTCGCACTGCTCGGACAGGCCGCCGACGCGCAGGCGCGCGGCGAGCATGCCGCGCACGAACTGTGGCTTGCCGCCGCCACGCATCTGCATGCGGTCGATGCGTCGGCGATCGCGCAGCTCACGGCCACGCTCGTCGCGCGGCAGCGCACGGACGACGCGATTGCGCTCGCCGAATGCGCGGCGCGCGCGCAGCCGGGCGCGGACGCGTACTTCAACCACGGCTACGCGCTGCAGATGGCCGGCCGTCACGCGGATGCGGTCGCGCCGTACCGCGCGGCGCTAGCAATCGATGCCGGCTGGCCGTCGCTGCGCAACAACCTCGCGATCGCGCTGCGCTTGTCGGGCGGCGAGCGCGCGGAAGAGATCGCGCTGCTCGACGCGGCCGTGAAGCACGATCCGCAGGACGTGCAGGCATGGATCAATCTCGTCGTCGCGCGAATCGCGATGCAGGACCTCGACGGTGCGCTCGCGAGCGCCGCGCGGCTCGCCGATCTCGCGGCCGACAACGCGCTCGCGATGAACAACGTCGCGATGGCGATGAAGGAGGCGCAGCGCTGGGACGACGCCGAGCGCCATGCGGCGCGTGCGTGCGAGCTGGCGCCCGACGACGCATCGTTCCGCTTCAATCTCGCGATCATCCAGCTCGTGCGCGGCAATTACGCAGCCGGCTGGCGCGGCCACGAGGCACGCTGGGACGGCGCCGGCGAATTGCGCGGCCGCCGGCCGGCGCTGCCTGGCTCGCGCTGGCAGGGCGAGCCGCTCGCCGGCAAGACGCTGCTGGTATGGGGCGAGCAGGGGCTCGGCGACGTGCTGCAGTTCTGTCGCTTCGTCGCGCCGCTCGCCGAACGCGTGCATCGCGAGGGCGGCCGGCTCGCGTGGAATACGTTTCCGGCGCTCGGCACGCTGATGCAGCGCAGCCTCGGCGCGCACGCGGACGTGTTCGGCGCGGGCGGCGGCGTCGACGCGCTGCCGGCATTCGATTACGAAGTGCCGCTGATCGGCCTGCCGCTGATGCTCGGCATGGAGGCGTCGACGCTCGCCGCGTCGGTGCCGTACCTGCGGGCCGAGCCGGCCGCGCGAGACGCATGGCGCGCGCGGCTCGCGGGCGACGGCCGGTTGAAGGTCGGGCTCGTGTGGACGGGCAGTGCGGGCCACCAGCGCAATCCGTTCCGGCGCGTCGGGCTCGAGCGCTACACCGATGCATTTCGCGGGATCGACGGCGTCACGTTCTATTCGCTGCAGCCGGGAGCGGACGCGGATGTCGCCGCCGCGCGCGCGGCCGGTTTCACGATCGAAGACCACACGGCCGAATTGACGAGTTTCGACGATACGGCCGCGTTCATCGGCGCGCTGGATCTCGTGATCACGGTGTGCACGTCGGTCGCGCACCTGGCCGGCGCACTCGGCGCGCGTACGTGGGTGCTGCTCGACGTGAATCCGCACTGGCCGTGGCTGCTCGATCGCCGGGACAGCCCGTGGTATCCGACCGCGACGTTGTACCGGCAGCCGACGTTCGGTGCGTGGGCGCCGGTGATGGAGGAGGTGCGCCGCGACCTGCGGAGCCTCGCCGCGCAGCCCGAGCAATCGGATCGATCGTCCCGGCCGGCCTGAACGGCCGGCCGGTTCGCGGTCACGCGCGACCGCCGGGCGCGACGGCGGCCCGCCGCGTCACGCCGCTTCGTCGCCGCCGGGTTGCCGGCCGTTGCGCCGGCGCAGCCCGGGCCCGAACGTGAAGCCGAACGCGAGCAGCACGAACGACACCGCGAGCACGATGTTGTTGCCGCTCGTCACGTACGGCGTGAAGCCGCTCGTCCCTTCGATCCGCACGTCGAGCGAGCCGATCGTGAACGGCTTCAGCTGGCCAAGCACGCGCCCGTGCGCGTCGATCGCGGCCGTCATCCCCGTATTGGTCGAACGCAGCATCGGCCGGCCCGTCTCGAGCGAGCGCATCCGCGCGATCTGCAGATGCTGGTCGAGCGCGATCGTGTCGCCGAACCACGCGAGGTTCGTCACGTTGACGAGCACGCCGGGCGGCTGCGGGTTGTCGCGAATCGTCGCGGCGATTTCCTCGCCGAACAAATCCTCGTAGCAGATATCGGCCATCACCGGCTGGTTGTGCACGAGGAACGGCTTCTGCACCGGCGCGCCGCGCGCGAAGTCGCCGAGCGGCATCTTCATCAGGTTGACGAACCACCGGAAGCCCCACGGAATGAATTCGCCGAAGGGCACGAGGTGGTGCTTGTCGTAGTGATAGATGTCGCGCGAATTCGGCGTCACGCCGTACAGGCTGTTCGTGTAGTCGACGTAGTGGCCGTCCTCGGTCACCGACGCGCCGACCGCGCCGAACAGCACGGCCGACCCGGTCGTGTCGCTGAATTTTCGGATCGCGACGGCGAACGGCTCGGGCAATTCCTGGATCATCACCGCGATCGCGGTCTCGGGCGTGACGATCAGGTCGGCCGGTTTCTCGACGATCATCTGTGTGTACATCTTGATCGCCGCGTCGATGCCTTCCTGCTCGAACTTGATGTCCTGCTTCACGTTGCCCTGCAGCAGCCGCACGGTGAGCGGCGCGTTCGCGGGCACGGTCCACGTGACCTGCGACAGCCCGAGGCCGGCCGCGACGAGGGCGACGGCGATGCCGGCCGGCGCGGCGATGCGCACGCGGGCGTTGCCGCCCGATGCGCCGGCTTCGCCGTCACGCACCGGCGACGGCCGCGCGGCGGCGAGCGCCTGCACGACGAGTGCGGCGAACAGCGCGAGCACCCACGCGATCCCGTACACGCCCACCACCGGCGCGAAGCCCGCGAACGGGCCGTCGACCTGCGGGTAGCCGCTGCCGAGCCACGGAAAGCCGGTGAACACGGTGCCGCGCAGCCATTCGCCGAGCGCCCACGCGCTCGCGAACGCAAACGCGCCGTGCCAGGTCGGCGAGAACGGCCGCGGGTCGGCCTCGCGGCGATGCCATGCATGGCCCGCGCAGAACGACCACAGCCCGGCCGAAAACGCCGGGTACAGCGACAGGTAGAGCGCGAACAGCACGAGCGCGCCGCCCGCGAGCGGCGCGGCCATCTCGCCGTACACGTGCATGCTGATGTAGAGCCACCAGACGCCGCTGATGAAGTTGCCGAAGCCGAACGCGCCGCCGGTGAGCGCGGCGCCGCGCCAGTTCGACGTGCGCGTCAGCTGCGCGAAAAACCAGACGAATACGACGAGCTGCAGCCAGCTGCCGTGCGGCGTGGGCGCGAAGCTGAGCGTATTGGCCGCGCCGGCGAGCAGCGCGGCCGGATAGTGCCAGCGCGGCAGCGCGCGGCCGGGCGCCGGCGCGAGAAGGCCGCCAGCCGGGCGGGACGGAATCGGATCGTCCATGTGAAGCGGAAGAGGGCGAGCGGTTGAAGGAGGCGCGGCTGGCGCGGAGCGGTCAGTCTTCGTGCGAGGTTTCGGCGCGACGGCTGGCGAGCGGGTTGCGGCGCACCAGCAGCACGTGAACCTGGCGCGCATCGCCGCGCTGGATTTCGAACACGAGGTTGCCGAGCTGCAGCTTCTCGCCGCGGTGCGGCACGCGTCCGAAATGATGGGTGATCAGGCCGCCGATCGTGTCGACCTCGTCGTCGGGGAAATCGGTGCCGAACGTCTCGTTGAACTGCTCGATCTCGGTGAGCGCGCGCACGCGGTAGCGGCCGTCCGGCCCCGAGATGATGTTGCCGGCTTCCTCGTCGAAGTCGTATTCGTCCTCGATGTCGCCGACGATCTGTTCGAGCACGTCCTCGATCGTGATCAGGCCCGCGACGCCGCCGTATTCGTCGACGACGATCGCCAGGTGGTTGCGGTTCACGCGGAAGTCGTGCAGCAGCACGTTCAGGCGCTTCGATTCCGGAATGAACACGGCCGGGCGCAGCATTCCGCGCACGTCGAATTCTTCCTCGGCATAGAAGCGCAGCAGATCCTTCGCGAGCAGCACGCCGATCACGTTGTCGCGGTTCTCCTCGTACACCGGGTAGCGCGAGTGCGCCTTTTCGAGGACGAACGGGATGAAATCCTCGGGCTTGTCGGCGATGTTGATCGCGTCCATCTGCGCGCGCGGCACCATGATGTCGCGGGCGCACAGATCGGAGACCTGGAACACGCCTTCGATCATCGACAGCGAATCCGCGTCGATCAGGTTGCGTTCGTGGGCGTCCTGGAGGATTTCCAGCAACTCGCCGCGGGATTCGGGCTCGGGCGAGATGAAGTCGGTCAGGCGCTCGAGCAGCGAGCGCTTTTCTTGCGGTTTGTCGGTTGGCTTACGACTGGGATACGAATCGTTCATGGTGGTGCGCCCGGGTCATGCCGGGGCGCGCGGTCACGGAGTAGGCAAGGATACACCAAGGGCACGACGCGACCGTGTCACCCGGCCGTACGGCCAGGGTGGACGGCTCGCGCGGGCCCCGCTCGCGGACGGCCGCGCCGGGCGCGACGTCGTCGTCGGGTCCATCCTATCGCAGAAAGCGTCGGCGGGGCGCGGCGGCAAAAAAATGGCGGCGGGCAGGGCGGCGCGGCCGGACGCGGGCAACGGCCGGCGACGGCGGCATTCCGTCGCAGGCGGCGCACGCGTCGCGCGCCGTTCAGAACCGCATGCCGGCCGAGCAGCCGCCGGCGGCCGCGCCGTTGGTCGCGGCGCCGCCGCAGCCGAGTATGCCGCAGCCGGACAGCGCGACGCTCGCGGCGACGAGCAGCACGGCGATCCTGCAACGCGACCGGCGTGACGATTTCATCGGGCGTGTCCTCGTGTGGATGCGCGCGCGGCGCGGGGTCGCATGGCGGCCGCCCGCGCGGTGTGCCGGATCATCGGCATCGCGCCAGCAACCCTTCGAGCGCGCGGTCGGGGATGCCGCTCGCGCGCAGTGCGTCCACCGTGCGGCTCACGTAGTCGAGCGTCGTGCCGTAGCGGCCGGCCGCGCAGCGGAACACTTCCTTGACGACGGGGTCGGTCAGCTTGCCCGTATAGGTCGGTGCGTCGCGGCGCATCACGAACGCGAGCGCGTTCACGCGTTCGCCGGTCTCGAGCGAGCACGGCAGCCACGCGGGCCGGTACGAGCCCATCGGCATTTCGCGCTTCCACAATGTCTCGAGATGCGGCTGCGCGGTCGGGCCGGAGAGCCGGAATGCGATGCCCGAGCACGAGCCGCCGCGATCGAGCGCGAGCACGAGGCCCGGCCGTTCGGGGGTGCCGCGATTCACGCGCGACCACAGGTAGAGCCCGCGATGGTAGCCGTGCACCTTGCCGCGTACGGCGGCGACGGTCGGCAGCCCGGGATTCCAGATCAGCGAGCCATAGCCGAACAGCCAGAGATCCTGCCGGCCGTCCCAGTCGCGCATCGTCTGCGCGAGCGACGCCGCGAGCTCGTCTTCCGTCAGCAGGCGTCCTTCGCCGATCGACGGCGGGTAGGCGGGCGGCAGCATCGCGGCGTGGCGCATCGGGCGGACGGCTTACTGGTACGGGTTCGGGAAACCCAGTTTCGCGAGGATGTCGATTTCGAGCGCTTCCATTTCGGCCGCGTCCTCGTCGCTCGTCTCGTGGTCGTAGCCCTGCGCGTGCAGCGCGCCGTGTACCAGCAGGTGCGCGTAATGGGCCGCGAGCGGCTTGCCTTGCTCGTGCGCTTCCTTCTCGACGACCGGGCAGCACAGCACGAGGTCGCCGATCACGGTGCCGTCGGGCGCCGCGTCGTACGCGAAGGTCAGCACGTTGGTCGGATAGTCCTTGTGGCGGTAGCCGGCGTTCAGCGTACGGCCTTCGTTCTCGCCGACGAAGCGCACGGTGAGCTGCGCGCTCGCGAACAGCGCCGGCTCGATCCATTCGGCGATCAGCTTGCGCTTCGGCAGCGTCTTGCGCACGTCGCTCGTGATCTCGTCGCCGTACTGCACGGACAGGTCGAATTCCAGCGCGCGCGGCTCGTCTTCGGGGTCGTCCTCGCGCGGCGCGAACTCGGCGCCGACGTGCAGCGTCACGCTGTCGTAGTGCTCGGGCTGCAGCGCGAGCTTCGCGCGCATCGCCGGATCGTTGTGCTGCGCGACGATCGCGACGGCCGCGTCGCCCGAGCTGCCCGACAGGTCGAACATCAGGCTGCGGCCGTCCGGGAAGTCGATCCGCAGCCCTTGCGCGTTGACGGTCCGGGCTTTGCCCTTCGCGTCGAACAGCGAAAGGCGGGGGGATTCGGACGCGGCGGACGGGGCGCGGCCGGACTTGCGGGAACGAGAGGATTTCATGACGCGTGCGGCGATTGGGACGCGTTGAGGATACACCAAACGGCCGATCGCGCCCGAATTCGGACCGGGCGGCGCCCGGGCAAAAGAAAGCCCGGCGCGCCGTCTGGCGGGCCGGGCCGGGCAGCGCTCGGGCGCCGCCGCTCAGCCGTCCTGGTGCTGCGCGTGGAACTCGTCGTACGCCTCGACGATGCGTGCGACGAGCGGATGGCGCACGACGTCCGCGCTCGTGAAGCGCGTAAGCGCGATGCCGCGCACGCCGCCGAGCACTTGCTGCGCCTCGACGAGGCCGCTCTTGTGGCCGCGCGGCAGGTCGACCTGGCTCGTGTCGCCGGTCACGACCGCCTTCGAGCCGAAGCCGATCCGCGTGAGGAACATCTTCATCTGCTCGGGCGTGGTGTTCTGCGCCTCGTCGAGGATGATGAACGCGTGGTTCAGCGTGCGGCCGCGCATGTACGCGAGCGGCGCGATCTCGATCATCTGGCGCTCGAACATCTTGGCCGTCTTGTCGAAGCCGAGCAGGTCGTACAGCGCGTCGTACAGCGGCCGCAGGTACGGGTCGACCTTCTGCGCGAGATCGCCCGGCAGGAAGCCGAGCCGCTCGCCGGCCTCGACGGCCGGGCGCGTCAGCACGATCCGCTTGACCTGGTCGCGCTCGAGCGCGTCGACCGCGCACGCGACCGCGAGGTAGGTCTTGCCGGTGCCGGCCGGCCCGATGCCGAACGTCACGTCGTGCTGCAGGATCTGCTTCAGGTATTCGCGCTGCGCGGGCGTGCGGCCGCGCAGGTCGGCGCGCCGCGTGTAGAGCTTCGGCCCCGGCTCTTCCTCCGGTTCGCTGGCGTCGAGCTGCGCGACGGGCTCGTCGAACGGATGATCGGGGTCGCCGCGAAAGCGCACGTCGAGCGTGTCCTGGCGGCCGTTGCCGGCCGTGTGGCGCACTTCGACCAGCGCAAGCTGGATGTCGTCGACCGACAGCGGATCGCGCGCGCGGTTGTAGAAGTTTTCGAGCGCGGCGAGCGCGAGCTTGGCGCCGCGCCCGCGGATCGTGATCCGGTGGCCGCGCCGCGCGAGCGTGACGTCGAGCGCCTGTTCGATCTGCCGCAGGTTCTCGTCGAGCGGGCCGCAGAGGTTGGCGAGGCGCGCGTTGTCGTCGCGCGGGGCGGTGAATTCCAGTGCTTGGACGGTCTTCAAAGTAGCGTCGGGCTCCTGTCGGGCGTCGGTCGGTCAGTGGGTGGCCGCGCTCGCGTCGTCGCTGACGAGCACGAGCTCGCCGCGCAGCGAGTGCGGGTACGCATGGTTGATCTTCACGTCGATCATCTGGCCGATCAGGCGCGGGTGCGACGCGAGCGGCGCCGGGAAATTCACCACACGGTTGTTCTCGGTGCGGCCCGCGAGCTCGTTCGGGTCCTTGCGCGACGGGCCCTCGACGAGGATCCGCTCGACCTTCCCGACCATCGACTGGCTGATGCGCGCGACGTTCTCCTCGATCGTCGCCTGCAGATGTTGCAGGCGTTTGAGCTTCACTTCGCGCGGCGTGTCGTCGGCGAGGTTCGCGGCCGGCGTGCCGGGGCGCGGGCTGTAGATGAACGAGAAGCTCGTGTCGTAGCGCATCTCGTGCACGAGCGCCATCATCTTGTCGAAATCGTCCTCGGTCTCGCCGGGGAAGCCGACGATCATGTCGGTCGACAGCGACAGGTCCGGGCGGATCGCGCGCAGCTTGCGGATCACCGACTTGTATTCGAGCACCGTATAGCCGCGCTTCATCGCCATCAGGATGCGGTCGGAGCCGTGCTGCACCGGCAGGTGCAGGTGGCTCACGAGCTTCGGCACCTTCGCGTACGTGTCGATCAGGCGCTGCGTGAATTCCTTCGGGTGCGACGTCGTGTAGCGGATCCGCTCGATGCCGGGGATGTCGGCGACGTATTCGATCAGCGTCGCGAAATCGGCGATGTCGGACGAGCCGGCGGTCAGTGCGCCACGATAAGCGTTCACGTTCTGGCCGAGCAGCGTGACTTCGCGCACGCCCTGGTCGGCGAGGCCGGCCACTTCGGTCAGCACGTCGTCGAGCGGGCGCGACACTTCATCGCCGCGCGTGTACGGCACCACGCAGTAGCTGCAGTATTTCGAGCAGCCTTCCATGATCGACACGAACGCGCTCGGTCCCTCGACGCGCGCGGGCGGCAAGTGATCGAACTTCTCGATTTCGGGGAACGTGATGTCGACCTGCGCGCGGCCGCTCGCGCGGCGCGCGTCGATCATCTGCGGCAGGCGGTGCAGCGTTTGCGGGCCGAACACGAGGTCGACGTACGGCGCGCGCGACACGATCGACGCGCCTTCCTGGCTCGCGACGCAGCCGCCGACGCCGATCAAGAGGCCCGGCTTCGCTTCCTTCAGCTCGCGCACGCGGCCGAGATCGGAAAACACCTTTTCCTGCGCCTTTTCGCGCACCGAGCAGGTGTTGAACAGGATGATGTCCGCGTCTTCCGGCGTGTCGGTCTTTTCGAGGCCTTCGGCCGCATTGAGCACGTCCACCATCTTGTCCGAGTCGTACTCGTTCATCTGGCAGCCGAAGGTCTTTACGTAAACTTTCTTGGTCATGGGGATTCGCCGTTCGCAGTGGTTGACCTGGGGGCGTCGTCAAGGGTGAATCGGGACGGCCGTGCGCGGCACGCGAATGGCGCGCATCGGACAGGAAAGGCCGTCGGGAAAGCCTTCCATTATAGCTTTTCATGCCACGACGGACGGGCGGCCGGTTGCGGGCGCGCGACGCCGGTTTTCACGTTCCGACCCCGGAGTGGTGGCGCGGCGGCCGTCAGCGGCACGCGTTCAGCAGGTCGTCGAGCGCGGCTTCCTCGCGCGCGAAGCGCTCGGCGAGAAAATCGAGCAGCACGCGCACGCGCGGCGCCATGTAGCGCTTGCTGTGATAGATCGCGTGCAGCGGCGCGTCCTGGTGCCGCCAGTCGGGCAGCAGCACGCGCAGCCGGCCCGCGCGGACGTCGTCGGCGATGTCCCACAGCGACTTCAGCGCAATGCCGTGGCCGCGCAGTGTCCATTCGCGGGTGAGGCCGCCATCGTTGGTCTCGAATGCGGTCGACACCGGCACCGTGTGAACCTGCACTTCGTCGCCGCGCGTGAAGTGCCAGGTGTTCATCGGGCCGGACGCGATCGTGATCACGTTGCACGGAAAGCGGGCCAGATCGTGCGGATCGGCCGGCACGCCATGGCGTTCGACGAACGACGGCGCCGCGCACAGCACGCGCCGGTTGGTCGCGAGCCGGCGGGCGATCAGCGCGCCGTCGGGCGGCGCGGCGAAGCGGATCGCGAGGTCGATCTCGTCCTGCCACAGGTTCGACGACGAATCGGACGCCGTCAGCGAGAACGTGACGCCCGGATGCAGCGTCGTGAATTCGTGGAGCCAGTCGAGCAACTGGTGGCGGCCGAAATCGGACGTCGACGACAGCCGCACCTTGCCGCTCACGACGTTGCGGCCTTCCTGCAGCATCGCGTCCGCGTCGTCGAGCGCCTGCAGCGCCTGGCGGCAGCAGTTCAGGTACAGCTTGCCTTCGTCGGTGAGCCGCAATTGCCGTGTCGAGCGTTCGAACAGGCGCGTCGCGATCTTTGCCTCGAGCTTCGCGAGCCGCGCGCTCGCGGCGGCTGGCGTGAGGTTCAGCTTGCGCCCGGCGGCGGACAGGCTGCCGAGTTCGGCAGCCTCGACGAACAGCCGGATGTCGCCTAGTCGGTCCATGCGATTTTCCAGAAATATTTGAAAATGGTTCAAATGCCACGCCAATTATCAAATATAGGCGTCTTCGGGACAATGCGCGCACATCCCGCTTTCTTGTGCGGTGCGGCACCGACCGGGCGCCGCAGCCGCCGTCTTCCGGAGAACGTCATGCCCATTCCGCTCCTGGCGCTCGCGATCAGCGCCTTCGCCATCGGCACCACCGAATTCATCATCATGGGCCTCTTGCCCGAAGTCGCGCACGACCTCGCCGTGTCGCTGCCGTCGGCCGGCCTGCTCGTCACCGGCTACGCGCTCGGCGTCGCGGTCGGCGCGCCGCTGCTCGCGGTGCTGACGAGCCGCATGCCGCGCAAGGCCGCGCTGCAACTGCTGATGGCGATCTTCATCGTCGGCAACGTGCTGTGCGCGACCGCGTCCGGCTACGCGATGCTGATGGTCGCGCGCGTCGTCACGTCGTTCGCGCACGGGTCGTTCTTCGGCATCGGCGCGGTGGTCGCCGCGTCGCTCGTGCCGGCCGACAAGCGCGCGAGCGCGATCGCGCTGATGTTCACCGGGCTCACGTTGTCGAACGTGCTCGGCGTGCCGTTCGGCACGTTCGTCGGCCAGTTGCTCGGCTGGCGTGCATCGTTCTGGATCGTCGCCGCGCTCGGCGTGCTGGCGCTCGGCGGCGTGGCCGCGCTGGTGCCGAACCGCCACGACAGCGGGCCGGTCGGCCTCGGCCACGAAGTGCGCGTGCTGAAGGAGCCGCAGGTGTGGCTCGCGCTGCTGATGACCGTGCTCGGCTTCGGCGGCGTGTTCGTCGTGTTCACGTACATCGCGCCGATTCTCGAGACCGTGTCGGGCTACTCGCCGCGCGCGGTCGCGCTGATCCTCGTGCTGTTCGGCGCGGGGCTGACGATCGGCAACACGATCGGCGGCAAGCTCGCCGACCGCGCGCTGATGCCGTCGCTGATCGCGATCCTCGTCGCGCTGATGGCCGTGATGGCCGTGTTCGCGAAGACGAGCCACCTGCCGGTCGCGGCGGCCGTCACCGTATTCGTCTGGGGGATCGCCGCGTTCGCGACGGTGCCGCCGCTGCAGGCGCGCGTGGTCGAGAAGGCCGCGAGCGCGCCGCATCTCGCGTCGACGCTGAACATCGGCGCGTTCAACGTCGGCAATGCGGGCGGGGCGTGGCTCGGCGGCGTCGCGCTGGAACACGGCTTCGCGCTCGATGCGCTGCCGTGGGTCGCGGTCGCGGTGACGTTCGCGGCGCTGGTCGTCACGTGGCTCGCGATGCGGCTCGATGCGCGCGGGCCGGCGCGCGGCGCGGCGCCCGCGGCACCGTGAGCGTCGCCACGGCGCGCCGCGCGGCGACGCCATAGCGGCAGGAAAAGGTTCGCGAGAAACGCATTCCTCCGCGATGCTGATAACGGTGTGAAGATAACTTCGTTTGCCCGTACCAGGCCGGGTGATAGCGTCTCGATACGCGCCAACGACCGGCGCAACCCGATTCCGATTCCGGCTTACCCCTACGCAGGGCCGCGCAGCGGCCCGGAGGCCATGCTATGTCTTCATCCCTGGCGCTCGTGCGCGACGTGTCTTCCTTCGAGTCCGGCAATGCCGCCGACGGACGCGGCGCCGCGTCGCTCGACGCCCTCGAACAGGTCGTCGGCGTGAACCTCGCGCGCTTGCGCGCCGAGCGGCAACTGTCGCTCGATGCGCTCGCGCGGCTGTCCGGCGTGTCGCGCGCGATGCTCGCGCAGATCGAATCCGCGCGCAGCGTGCCGTCGATCAAGGTGCTGTGCAAGATCGCCGCGGCGCTGAAGGTGTCGGTCGCCGCGTTCCTGCGGCGCCATGCGGTGAACGGTTTCGAGCATCTGGCGGCCGAGCGCGCGTCGCGCGTCGTCAGCTCGAACGGCCGTTTCTCGGCACGTGCGCTGTATCCGGAAGGCGAGCCGGCCGCGGCCGAATTCCACGAGCTGCGGATCGCGCCGCTGCATACCGAGCCCGGCGCGCGCCGCGCGCCCGGCACGACGGTCAACCTCGTCGTCAGCGAAGGCACGCTCGAAGTGAGCGTGCACGACCGCCGCCAGTTGCTCGCGACCGGCGACGCGATCGTGTTCGATGCCGACCAGCCGTACAGCCTGCGCAACCCGGGCGACAGCGAAGCGCGAGCGTTCCGCGTGACGGTGAGCCCGGAGGTGCCGCCGCGCTGGCTCGTGCCCGACGCGGCGCACGCGGCGGTCAACTGATCGCGCAGGCGGCGCGGCGCGGCTGCGCTCCGCGCTTTTCGCAGGATCGTGGCTCCGTCCGCCGGCCGTTCGGACGATGCCGTTAGACGGGGTCGTCAGTAAGGTTTTACGCTGCGCGTCGCGCGCGGCTGTTGTATGCTTGGCCCGCCGATGACGGGGTGTTCCCGTCCGGCAATCAGTGCGTCTTCAGGGCGGGGCGAAATTCCCCACCGGCGGTAGGCTGGCGTAAGCCGGCGAGCCCGCGAGCGCCCGCGCATGCGCGCGGGGTCAGCAGATCTGGTCGAATGCCAGAGCCGACGGTCACAGTCCGGATGAGAGAAGATGTGCAGATAGTCATGTCCGTCAGGGCCGCTTCGCGCTGCACGCGAAGCGGGTTGTCGTTCTGTCTGTTTGCAATGCCCTGAAACGTTTTTCGCCCAAATCGTATTTGCGAGGAGCGTTTCACATGTCCTTGATGTCCGTTTCGTCGGCGCCTGCCGACGCCTTTGCCGATCTCCCGTTGCTGGATGCCGAACCGGTGCCGCCGCGCATTGCCGCCGCGCTCGACGCGATGCGCGCAGGTCGCGCGGTCGTGCTGCAGGACGACCACGACCGCGAAAACGAAGCCGACCTGATCGTCGCCGCCGAGCGCATCACGCCCGAAACGATGGCGCTGCTGATCCGCGAGTGCAGCGGCATCGTGTGCCTGTGCCTGACCGACGACACGGTGCGCGCGCTCGAACTGCCGCCGATGGTGCAGACCAACGAAAGCCGCAACGGCACCGCGTTCACCGTATCGATCGAGGCGCGCGAAGGCGTGCATACCGGCGTGTCGGCCGCCGATCGCGTGACGACGATCCGCGCGGCGATCGCCGACGGCGCGAAGCCGCACGACATCGTGCGCCCCGGCCACGTGTTTCCGTTGCGTGCGCAACCGGGCGGCGTGCTGGCGCGCCGCGGTCACACCGAAGGCACGGTCGACCTGTCGATCCTCGCGGGCCTGAAGCCGGCCGGCGTGCTGTGCGAGCTGATGAATCCGGACGGTACGATGACGCGCGGCGACGATGTCGAGCGCTTCGCGCAACGGCACGGGCTGCCGATGCTGACGATCGCGGAACTCGTCGCGTTTCGCGAGGCGCTGGCGGCGGCGCGCGAACGCTGCTGCGAGCCGGCCTGAGTGGAAGGAAAGGCGGGCGCGTTCGCGCGCCCGTGGCGCGGCCGGATCGACCCGATCCGGCCCGACTGACGATCAGGACTGCACGTCGCCGAATTCGCCGCGCATGCCGGCTTCGACGAGCGCCGGCAGTTCGTCCATCCTGCGCATGATCCGCGTGATGCCCATCGCGCGCAGCGCGTCCGCGTAGTTGTCGGGGATGTGGCTCGCGCCGACGAACGCGATCGTCTTCATCCCGGCCGCCCGCGCGGCATTCAATCCCGAGATGCTGTCCTCGACGACGACGCAGCGCGCCGGCGCGACGCCGAGTGATTGCGCCGCGTGCAGGTAGACGTCGGGGTAGGGCTTCGGCCGCGCGACCTGTTCGGAACTGAATACCCGCTCGCCGAAGATCTCGGTGAGCGACGCGCGCTTCAGCGAGCTGCGCACGCGCACGAGCCGGCTGTTCGACACGACGGCGGCCGGCAGCGTGACCTTCAGCAGCGCGTCGCGCACGCCGCTGATCGGCGCGAGCGATTGCGCGAGCGCGATTTCGATGTTGTGCTCGATGGTCTCGATGAAGTTGGCGGGCATTTCGACCCCGAAGCGGGCTTCGATGCCGGTGAGGAAACGCGACGTCTGCTGGCCGAATGCCGACTTCGCGGCGGCTTCGAAATCGAGGTTCGGGAACGTGGCGGACAGCGTGTCGAGCAGCACGCGGTCGGCGATGACTTCGCTGTCGACGAGCACGCCGTCGCAGTCGCAGATGAGGTGATCGAGCATGGTGATGAAAACGCGGAATATCGGCGACGCCGATCGATTCGCCATCATACGTGCTTTCACGCGCCGGCCGCGCGACGTGGCGGCACATTTGCCCGATGCGGCCGTGCCGTTGCGGCCGGTCGTGCCGGAGTGCCGCCGGCCATGCGGCAGCGGCAACCCGTTTGCGCGGGTCGCCGCCGTTCACGGCGTCACAGCGCGATCACGCGCCCCGTTTTCCACGACGCCATCGCGGCTTCGGCCAGTTCGAGCGCGGCGAGTCCGTCGTCGATCGTCGTCCTGACCGGCGCGCCGTCGCGCAACGCGTCGACGAAGTGCGCGATCTCGGCCGCGTACGCATGCCGGTAGCGTTCGAGGAAGAACGGCTCCGGCACGTCCGTCGCGATGCCGCCCGCGAGCCATGCGCTCACCTCGGTCGGCCGCACGTTGCCGGCCTGCAGCATTCCGTGGCTGCCGAGCAGCTCGAAGCGCTGGTCGTAGCCGTAGGCCGCACGCCGCGACGTGTTGATCTGGCACAGCAACCCGCGCCGCGTGCGGATCGTCACCGCGGTCGAATCGATGTCGCCCGCGTCGTGCACGGCCGGATCGGTCAGGCAGCTGCCGGTCGCATGCAGCGTCTGCGCTTCGTCGCCGAGGATCCAGCGGAACACGTCGAAGTCGTGGATCAGCATGTCCTTGAAAATGCCGCCCGAGCGGCGAATGTAGTCGACCGGCGGCGCGCCCGGATCGCGGCTCGTGACGACCAGCATTTCCGGCGCGCCGATCTCGCCGCGCTCGACGCGCGCCTTCAGCGCCGCGAAGGTCGGGTCGAAGCGGCGCTGGAAGCCGATCATGCAGGTCACGCCGGCGCGCCGCACGACATTCGCGCACGCACGCGCGCGTTCGACGGTGAGGTCGACCGGCTTCTCGCAGAACACCGCCTTGCCGGCGTTCGCGGCGGCGACGATGAGGTCCGCGTGCGTGTCGGTGCTCGACGCGATCACGACCGCCTTTACCGACGCGTCGCCGAGCGCGCGCTCGATGTCGGCGACTTGCGCGCCGTGCGTGCCGGCGAGCGCTTGCGCCGACGGCGCGTGCCGGTCGATCACGTATTTCAGTTTCGCGCCCGGCTGGCGCGCGAGATTCGCCGCGTGGATCTTGCCGATGCGGCCCGCGCCGAACAAAGCGAATTCGATCATTCCGTTCTCCCGTGGATTGTGTCGTCTTGCCGATGCGCTCAGCGATCCGCCAGTTCGCCGCGCACGTAGTCGATGCTCGCCCGCAACCGGTCTTCGATGTCGTCGGCTTCGGCGATCTCGCTCGCGAACGGCTCGAACGACAGCGCACCGCTGTAGCCGCGCGCGAGCAGTTCGCGCAGTTGCCGGATGTTGCCGAGCCGGTCCGCGCCGCCGACCAGCACGCGGTGGCCGTCGCGCATCCGGTCGACCGGCAGCTCGGCCTCCTCGACGCCCGAGATGTGCACGAGGCCCGTCAGGTTCGGGAAGACGATGTCCTCGCCGGCGAGGTGATGGTGGAACGTGTCGTGCACGAGCCGGAACACCGGCTCGCCCGCTGCCGCGTAGATGCCCTTCACCGCGTCCGACTTGCGGCGCAGCGCGCATTCCTCGAAGCCGAGCGGCTCGATGAAGCCGAGCAGGCCGCGGGTGTCGAGGATCGGCTTCAACGCCTGCAGCGCCGTCACGAGATCCGCGTGGCGGGCGTCCGCGCCGCGCGTGTCGGCGCGGCTGTTGGTCGGGCACAGCACCAGCGCACGCGCGCCGCATCGCGCCGCGTAGTCGGCCAGCACGGTCGCCTCGTCCGCGCGCTCGGCGTTCCATTGATCGAAGCGCTGCAGCGCGTTGATCGTCAGGATCGTCACGCCGCCGGCTTCGGCCGTCGCGCGGACGGCGGCGGCCGGCGTGCCGTCGGCGAGCTCGACGCCGTCGAGATCGTTGCGGATCTCGATCGTGTCGACGCCGAGGCGCCGGCACAGCGCGACGTAGCGGTCGAGCGGCAAGCGCGGCGCGCTCATCCGGTTCAGCGAAAAGTGGAGGGCGTGCTTCATCGTTCTGTCCTTGAGGCGTGAGTGGGGCAGGGTTCGGATTCGGTGCCGGCTCGCGCGGCGAGTGTGTGCCACGTATCGCGCAGCCATTGCGCACACGCGACGTTGTTGTCGAAGATCGAATAGCGTGCGCCGCCGCCGTAGTCGGGAAACGGGATGAACTCGCAACTGATCTGTTCGAGCCGTGCCGGCTGCACGTGAGCGTGAACCTGCATCTGCGCCTGCAGCAATTGGCGCAGCGCGGCCTTCCACGTGTCGAGCGCGTCCACGCGCCATTCGCCGTGATACGCGCCCGGCGCGGGTGCGACGAACGGGTACTGGATGCCGCGGCCGGGCTTGCCATCCGCGCGGCGCATCCAGCGGTTGTCGGGGTTGTTCGGGCTCACGCTGCGCGCATGCGCATGCCGGACCCAGCCGCGCGCGATCCAGTCCGCGTAGATCGCGGTGGGCGACGCCGGGTCGAGCATCGCGCGGCCGCCGTCGACCGGTTCGCGCAGCCCCGCTGCGTCGAGCTCGGCGCGGTTGCCGAGCTTGAACAGCAGATGCGAATGATCGAGCGTGATCCGGAACGGCGCGCCGGCCTGCTCGACGTGCCGCGCGACGCGCGCCACGCGCGCGAAATCCTCGCTCCACATGTCGACGTGCACTTCGAGGCTCGGCAGGCAGCCGACCGGCTCGCCCCATGCATAGGCGCGCAGGTAGAAATCGGCGACTTCGCGATCCGACAGCCGATGGCCGTCCGCGTGATGCGCGAACAGCTGGCCGTTGAGCACCGTGCTGCCGAAGCGTGCGCCCGCCGCGACGATCTCGGCGACATGCGCTTCGTCGCGACCCGCGCACCAGATGCCGCCGATCACGCGAATCGGCAGCGCGTGGCGGTCGACCAGCGCGAAATACGGCGACAGGTCCTCGCCGCGCGCCGGATTCTTTTCGATGTAATCGAACACGCCGGCAGCGGCGACCTTCCGGAAGCGCTCGGCGGGCGTGGGCGGCGGCAGCCCGTCGTGTTCGAGCACGCCGTCGAGGTTCACGCCGATGAGGATCGGTTCAGCCATCGTCTCCTGTCCGTTGTCGTCTATCGATGGCTGTCCAATGTACGGATGCGCGGCGCGGGCCGCATGACAAACGTTGACGAAAAATCGCCAATGCCGCGGTCGATTTTTTCGCCGTGCGCAGACGGTGCGTCGCACGGCGCGATTCATGCCTGCAGGTATGCGCTCGTCCTTACGTTCGCCAGGCAGAACACGCGGAATTCGACGGGGTCGTCCGGCGGCGACTGTTCGACGATGCCGCACGCATGCAGCACGTGCTGCAGCGCGGAAATCGCCTGTCCGTCCGGATCCTGGTCGATCGCGAGATCCATCGCGCCGGCTTCGATGAAGGTGCGGTGCAGGTCGATCATCTCGTGGCCGATCCACACCACGCGCCCGAGCGCGCCGGCCTTGCGCAGCGCCGCTTCGATGCCGGCCGAACCGGCGCCACTGTTGTAGATCGCGACCACGTCGTCGTGCGCCTGCAGCGCCCTCGTCACCGCGCGATAGCAGCGGTCGTCCTGGTCGAGCGTCTCGACCGGCGCGTCGTCGCAGCGCACGGCGGCGAACGCGTCGGCGAGCTGATCGCGGCAGCCGGCCATCCGGTCGGCGTGCGCGCGGTAGCCCATGCGCCCGCCGAGCAGCAGCACGCGGCCGGGGCGTGCCGCGAGGCGGCCGATGTAGTAGCCGGCCGTGCGCCCCGCGCGGTAGTTGTCGATGCCGGCGAAGTGTGCGCGTTCGATGCCGCCGATATCGGTGACCATCGTGACGACGGTCTCGCCACGCGCGATCGCGCCGGCCAGCGCATCTCGCATGCGGGCCGTGTCGTGCGCGGTGACGATCAGCGCCGCGCGCCGGTACGCGGGCCGTTCGATCAGCGTCGCGGCACGCTCGTCATCCGCGGCGGGCAGGATCGTCCGGTGCACGACCACGCGCCGGTCGAGCATCTGCAGCGAACGCTGCAGCGCCTGCTGCAATCGTCGGAAGAACGGCGCGTCGGTGTCGGGCAGCAGCACGTCGACGTGGATCAGCCCGTGCCGCGTGTCGGGCAGCTGGCGCGGCACGCCGAGCTGGCGAGCGGCCGCCACCACGCGTTCGCGCGCCTGCGCGGAGACGCTGCCGCGCTCGTTCAGCACGCGATCGACGGTCGTCGTGCTGACGCCGGCGAGCGCCGCGATCTCGTCGAAGCGTGCGGTGCGCTTGCGCCAGCGCGGCTCCGATTCACCTGCCATGGTCGTCTCCATCGTGAGGGTCGCCATCGACCGCGTGGCGTTGTCGGGAACGCTAAAGCGATGGCGAAATTTCGTCAACGTTTCGATTGAGGCGGGGCGACCGGTCGCCTAATTTCGGTCTTATGCGAAGCGTTTGCCGCGCTTCCCGCGCACAAGACCCCCAGGAGACAGACGTGGCCCATACCGACGACCCGGCACGCGAACGCACGGCGGCGCGCCGTCAGGCATACCGAATGATTGGCGGCGCCGGCGATCGCGCGGCGGCCGCCGGGCTCGTCAACGCCGCGTGGTACCGATGCGCGGTGCCGCGACCGCTGATGAAGCAACTGATGCAGCGCGGCGATGCGCGTGCGATTCGCGACACGCTGATCTGGTACGCGGCGATTGCGCTCAGCGGCGCGCTCGCGTGGCTGGCGTGGCGTGCGCATTCGGCATGGGCGATCCCGGCGTTCTTCGTGTACGGCACGCTGTACTGCAGCCCGGCCGATTCGCGCTGGCACGAATGCGGGCACGGCACCGCGTTCCGCACGCGCTGGATGAACGACGCGCTGTACCAGGTCGCGTCGTTCCAGGTGTTCCGCCGCGCGACTGCCTGGCGCTGGAGCCATGCGCGCCATCACACCGATACGCTGGTCGTCGGGCGCGACCCGGAAATCGCCGCGCCGAAGCCGACCGACTGGCTCGCGCTCGCGCTGAACGTCGTCGCGCTGAAGCACGTGGCCGGCGAGCTGCGCAAGATGATCGCGGTGTCGTTCACGGGCCGGCTCGACGACGAGGAGCGCACCTACGTGCCCGAATCGGAATGGCCGAAGGTCGTGCGCGAGTCGCGCATCCATCTCGCGATCTACGCACTCGTGACGGGCGCCGCGGTCTACTGGCGCACGATCCTGCCGCTGCTCTACATCGGGCTGCCGAGCCTCTACGGCGCGTGGCTGTACCTGTACTTCGGCCTCACGCAGCACGCCGGCATGCCCGAGAACGTGCTCGATCACCGGCGCAACTGCCGGACCGTGATGATGAATCCGGTGTTTCGCTTCCTGTACTGGAACATGAACTATCACGTCGAGCACCACATGTTCCCGATGGTGCCGTTCCATGCGCTGCCGAAGCTGCACGACGCCGTGAAGGCCGACATGCCGCCGCCGTACCGCAGCACGCTGGCCGCATATGCGGAGATCGTGCCGGCGCTGATCCGGCAGACGCGCGATCCGTCCGATTACGTCGTGCGGCCGGTGCCGGATGCCACGCGTGCATGACCGTTATCGAACCTGCCAACGAAGGAGACACACCATGACGCAATGGATCGACACCGGCGCGCTCGACGACATCGACGACGAAGATGTCGCGCGCTTCGATCATGCTGGCCGCACGTACGCGATCTACCGGATCGACGGCGAGGTGTATGCGAGCGACGGCCTGTGCACGCACGAGCAGGTGCATCTCGCGGACGGGCTCGTGATGGATCACGTGATCGAATGCCCGAAGCACAACGGCCGCTTCGACGTGCGCGACGGCCGGCCGCTGTCGGCGCCCGCGTGCGAGAAGCTGCGCACGTACCGCGCGAAGATCGAAGACGGCCGCATCCTGATCGAGGTATGACGCGATGATGAGCGACCGGGTGATGGCGATCGTCGGCGCGGGCCATGCGGGCGGCCGCGCGGCGCAGGTGTTGCGCGCGTGCGGCTGGCGCGGGCGCATCGTGCTGATCGGCGCGGAGCCGCATCCGCCGTACGAGCGGCCGCCGTTGTCGAAGGGCGTGCTGACGGGCGAGCGCAGCGCGGCGCAATGCCGGTTGCGCGAGGCGCAAGCCTGGGCGGCCGATCGCATCGAGCGGGTCGTCGCGACCGTCGAGCGCATCGATCCGGATGCACGCGAAGTGCGCGTGTCCGGCGGGCACGTGTTCGGCTACGACGCGCTGCTGCTGGCCACCGGCGGCCGTGCGCGCCGCCTGGCCATCCGCGGCGCGGCGCTCGACGGCGTAGTCGCGTTGCGCACGCTCGACGATGCGGCCGCGCTCGGCGCGCGGCTCGTGCCCGACGCGCGGATCGTGTTGATCGGCGGCGGCTTCATCGGTCTCGAAGTCGCGGCGTCGGCGCGACGGCGCGGCTGCCGCGTGACCGTGCTCGATGCGGCGCCGCGGCTGCTCGGTCGCGCGGTGCCGGAAGCCATTGCGACGCGCGTGCATGCGCTGCACGACGAGCAGGGCGTGGCGATTCGTCTGAACCGGACGCCGATTGCGATCGAGCGAACCGCGGGCGGGGCGCTGGCCGTCGTGCTCGACGACGGCGACACGCTGCTCGCCGACACGGTCGTGGCCGGCATCGGCATCGAACCGGCCGACGAACTGGCGCGCGACGCGGGCCTCGCGGTCGAGCGCGGAATCGTCGTGAACGCGCGGCTCGAGACGTCGGCGCGCGGCATCTACGCGGCCGGCGACGTCGCGGTGTTTCCGAGCGCGTTATCGGGATTGCCGATTCGACAGGAGACGTGGCACGGCGCCGATACGCAGGCGCACGTCGCCGCCCGCAACATGCTCGGCGCGAACGAACCGTATCGCGACATACCGTGGTTCTGGTCCGATCAATACGATGCGCAGTTGCAGGTGGCCGGGGAGCCGGCGCTCGGCACGCAGTCGGTCGCGCGCGTGCTCGGCGACGACGCGGAAATTCATTTCCATTTCGATGCGGGCGCACGGCTCGTCGCGGCGAGCGGTTTCGGCCGTGCAGCGGGATTCGTGAAGGAAATGCGCGTCGCGAGGATGCTGGTCGAACGCCGGATCGACGTGACGCCGGCCGCGGTCGCGGACGTCGCGGTGAAGCTGAAATCGCTGATGGCGGCCGTGAATGACCGGTAGACGAAAAGAAGGGAGTGAAGCGCGCGGCAGCGCACGCCGCGCGCTTCGTCCACACCGCGATCAGGCCATCGCGTGCAGGCGCAGATACAGGCCGGCCGCCGCGGCGCCGCCGAGCAGCGGGCCGATTACCGGCACCCACGCATAGCGCCAGTCGCTGTCGCGCTTGCCCGGGATCGGCAGCAGCGCATGCATGATGCGCGGCGACAGGTCGCGCGCGGGGCTCATCGCATAGCCGGTCGGGCCGCCGAGCGAGATGCCGATGCCGAGCACCAGCAGGCCGACGGGCAGCGCGTCGAGTGCGCCGAGGCCGACTTGCGGCGACGCGAGATACAGCACGCCGAGAATCAGCACGAACGTGCAGATCGCTTCGGTCAGCACGTTGTGTGTGGTGCTGCGGATCGCCGGCGCCGTGCAGAACACCGCGAGCTTCAGGTCCGCATCGGCTTCCTTCGCGAAGTGCTGGCGATACGCGAGCCACACGAGCAGCGCGCCCGCCATCCCGCCGAGCATCTGCGCGAGCACGTAGCCGCCGACTTTCGACCATGCGAACTTGCCCGCGAGCGCGAGGCTGATCGTGACGATCGGATTCAGGTGCGCGCCGCTGAACGACGCGGTCACGTAGACCGCGACGAATACCGCCATCGCCCAGCCCATCACGATCACGATCAGGTCCGCGCCTTTGCCCTTGGTTTTTGCCAGCAGCACGTTTGCGACCGCGCCGTTGCCGAGCAGCACGAGGATCGCGGTGCCGATGAATTCTGCAATATAAGGTGACATGATTGTCTCTCGAAGTCACGGCGGACTCGCGCGCTGCGCGGTCCGCCGGTGTTGTTGTATGTCGTTTGAAGTCGTTCGGATTACTGGGTGTCGTCGGCCCATGCCTTCGCGGCGCGTACCGCGCGCTGCCAGCCGGCCATGCGCTGTTCGACCTGCTCCTTCGGCATCGACGGTGCGAAGCGGCGATCGAGCTGCCACTGGTCGCGCACTTCATCGAGGTTCTTCCAGTAGCCGATCGCGAGGCCCGCGAGATAGGCCGCGCCGAGCGCGGTCGTCTCGGTGATTTGCGGGCGCACCGCGTCGACGCCGAGCAGGTCGGCCTGGAACTGCATCAGCAGGTCGTTCGCGCTCGCGCCGCCGTCCACCCGCAGCTCGCCGATGCTGATGCCCGAGTCGGCTTCCATCGCGGCCAGCACGTCGAGCGACTGGTACGCGATCGCATCGAGCGCCGCGCGCGCGAGGTGCGCGGCGGTCGTGCCGCGCGTGACGCCGAACACCGAGCCGCGCGCCCGCGCGTTCCAGTGCGGCGCGCCGAGGCCGGCGAACGCGGGCACGAGGTAGACGCCGTCGGTATGCGGCACGCTCGCGGCGAGCGCTTCGATTTCGGCGGCCGTCTTGATGAGGCCGACGCCGTCGCGCAGCCACTGCACGACCGCACCCGCGATGAAGATGCTGCCTTCGAGCGCGTACTGCACGTCGTCGCCGATCTGCCACGCGATCGTCGTGACGAGGTTGTTCTTCGACTCGATCGGCTTGTCGCCGGTGTTCATCATCAGGAAGCAGCCGGTGCCGTAGGTGTTCTTCACCATGCCCGACGTCGTGCACATCTGGCCGAACAGCGCCGCGTGCTGGTCGCCGGCGATACCCGCGAGCGGGATCTTCGACGCGAACACGGTGGTCTTCGTGTGGCCGTAGATCTCCGACGACGCCTTCACTTCCGGCAGCATGCTGCGCGGAATGTCGAGCAGTTCGAGCAGTTCGCTGTCCCACTCGCGCGTGTGGATGTTGAACAGCATCGTGCGCGACGCGTTGGTCACGTCGGTCACGTGCAGTTCGTGCTTCGTGAAGTTCCACACGAGCCAGCTGTCGACGGTGCCGAACGCGAGCTTGCCTTGGCGCGCCTTGTCGCGCGCGCCCGGCACGTTGTCGAGGATCCAGCGGATCTTCGTCGCGGAGAAGTACGAGTCGATCGGCAGGCCGGTCTTCGCGCGCACCTTCGCTTCGAGCCCTTGCTTCTTCAGCGAGTCGCAGAAGTCGGCCGTGCGGCGATCCTGCCAGACGATCGCGTTGTAGACGGGCTGGCCCGTCTCGCGATCCCAGACGATCGTCGTCTCGCGCTGGTTGGTGATGCCGATCGCGGCGATCGACGTGCCGTTCAGGCCCGTGCGCGTGACGGCTTCTGCGGCGACGCCGGCTTGCGTCGACCAGATTTCCTGCGGGTCGTGCTCGACCCAGCCGGGTTGCGGGTAAATCTGTTCGAATTCCTTCTGGGCGATCGATACGATGTTGCCCTGGCGATCGAACAGCATCGCGCGGGAACTCGTGGTGCCCTGGTCAAGCGCGAGGATGTACTGGTCCTGCATGTCTCTCATCTCCATCCGTGGATTGGCTTAGTTGTGATGCGCGCCGCATGTGGGCGGCGCGTCGGTGAATCAACGTCGGTCAGGCAACGGCAACTGCAACTTGCATTCGAATCAGGCGTGCGGCGCATGCGCGGCGGCGAACCACGCGTCGACCGCGGCGGTCACGGCGTCCAGCGTGCCGGGCGCGACGTGCAGGCCCAGCTTCGAGCGGCGCCACAGCACGTCCTGTGCGCAGGTCGCCCATTCGGCGTCGCGCAGATAGCGCAGTTCGGCGTCGTGGATGCCCGGTGCGATTTCGGCGCCGAGGTCGGCGAGCGAGGTCGCGCCGTCGACCACGCGCTCCGCACGCGTGCCGTACGCGCGCGCATAGCGGCGCGCGAGCGCGGCGGGCAGCCACGGATGGCGTTTCGCGAACGCGCTGGCGAACCCGTCGAATTTCGCGTCGGCGATATCGCCGCCCGGCAACGCGACGCCGGCCGTCCAGGTCTTCGCGTCGCGGCCGAGCGCGCGGCACAGCATGTCGCCGGCTTCTTCCGCGAGCTTGCGGAACGTCGTGATCTTGCCGCCGAACACCGACAGCAGCGGGGCGCCCGCGCCGTCGTCGAGTTCGAGGCGATAGTCGCGCGTGACGGCCGACGCGTTCGCCGCGTTCTCGTCTTCCAGCAGCGGGCGCACGCCCGAATAGGTCCAGTGCACGTCGGCCGGCGAGATCTTGCGCTTGAAGTAGCGGTTGATCGAATCGCACAGATATTGCGTCTCGTCGCGATCGATCGCGACCTTCGCGGGATCGTTCGTGTATTCGACGTCGGTCGTGCCGATCAGCGTGAAGTCGTGCTCGTACGGAATCGCGAAGATGATCCGCTTGTCCGGATTCTGGAAGATGTACGCGTGATCGTGATCGAACAGGCGGCGCGTGATGATGTGGCTGCCCTTCACGAGCCGCACGCTGTGATGCGCGCCGCGGCCGAGCGCGCCGTGCAGCACGTCGCCGACCCACGGGCCGGCCGCGTTCGCGATCGCGCGCGCCTGCACGACGCGGATCGAACCGTCGGCGTGCTGGAGCCGCGCTTCCCATTCGTCGCCGCGGCGTTCGGCGGACACGAGCTTCGTGCGCGTGAGGATCTCGGCGCCGCGCTCCTTCGCGTCCATCGCGTTCAGCACGACGAGGCGGGCATCGTCGACCCAGCCGTCGGAATACACGAAGCCGCGCTTGATCGAGTCGATCAGCGGCGCGCCGGCCGCATGGCGGCGCATGTCGATGCCGCGCGAGCCGGGCAGCAGTTCGCGTTTCGCGAGGTGATCGTAGAGGAACAGGCCGATGCGGATCAGCCAGGCCGGGCGCAGGTTCGGCATGTGCGGCATTACGAAGCGCAGCGGCCACATGATGTGCGGCGCCGCGCGCAGCAGCGTTTCGCGCTCCTGCAACGCCTTGCGCACCAGTCCGAACTCGTTGTACTCGAGGTAACGCAGGCCGCCGTGAATCAGCTTCGTGCTGGACGACGACGTATGCGACGCGAGGTCGTCCTGCTCGCAGAGCATGACCGACAGGCCGCGGCCGGCCGCATCGCGCGCGATCCCCGCGCCGTTGATGCCGCCGCCGACGACGAGCAGATCGTAGCGATTCGGTTGGGTCACCTGCTGTCCTTATCGTCTGTTGAAATAGGGCGAACATGAAATGTTCGAATTCGAAATTTAACGAACGAAATCGAAAAAGTAAAGTTCGATAAAGCGGGGCCAGTAGCGCGCGACACGATCCCGGACGATACTGGCGAAATCGACCGTTTCGCGAGGTGAATCATGCGTATTGGGATGTGGGCCGGCGTGTGCGCCATCCTTCTGGCGGGGTGCGGCGCGGGTACGCCGCCGCTCGCCGGCAACTGGCGCGCGCCGTCGTTCGTCGACCTGCAGACGTCGTGCGGCGGCGCCGCGCGCGACTGGGGCGCGGACGCGCAGCCGGTCTATTCGACGCTGTACGACGTGTACGTCGCGAAACGGTATCGTGGGCTGACCGAAGCGAACTATTGTGCGTTCGTAAACGAACTTTCGACCCACTATGTGGCGCCTGACGCGGCGGCGCGCGCGGGCTGGATCGCGTATTTCAACGGAGCGCGCGCGCAGGCCATCAGCTGGCGGGCGGCGGTCGATCCGACGCTGCGCGGCGGTTGAAGCCGGCGGCGACGAACGGGCGGGGAGGCGGAAACGACCGCGCGGCCGGATGCCGGCCGCGCGATCAGGTCAAGGTCGGGAACAGCGGGGCTTACGAATAGCGGTACTTGACGGATCGCAGCGTGGCGTCGCCAGTCTCGGTCACGCAGTATCTGCGCCCCGAGCCGAGCCCTTCCAGGCGGACGAGCTGTTGTTCGAGCAGGATGTCCAGTTCATCCCGATCCATGTCGCGCTGATCAGGCGCGTCCTTCACAAGCAAGAGCGTGGCGAATTCATGCGGACTCAGCATCGTTCTCTCCATGGCAATCGGACTGCCCGCGCGGCCGGCGCATACGCCGACGCGCGATACCCCGCGGGGTATGGCTTGGGGGGAAAGCTGTATTCGCCGGCCCTGCAGTTCGCACCGCCCTGGCACAGGCGGATCGGCGAACGGGCCGGGGAACTGGAGTCTAGTCGAGCGCACACGCAACGACAAATCGTGCCCCGTTAATTTTCCGTTTGACAGAAGGGCATGCCGCAAGCGGTTCGTGCGCGGCGCCAACTTCTTGATTTCACTTGAAGTTTCAGGTGCGGTGCAGCATCGCAACCGTCATTCCGCGACGTACACCTGGGTGCCGGCGGCGGCCACCGTATCGGCCATGTCGGGCGGCAGCGGCTTGTCGGTGAAGAGCGCGTGCACCTGGCTCAGATGGCCCTGGCGCACGAGCGCCGGGCGGCCGACCTTCGAATGATCGGTGACGAGGTACACCGTGCGCGCATGCTGCATGATCGCCTCGGCGACGCGCACCTCGCGCGTGTCGAAATCGCGCAGCGTGCCGTCGGCCTCGATCGCCGACGTGCCGATGATCGCGTAGTCGACCTTGAACTGCCGGATGAAGTCGATCGCGAGTTCGCCCACGATGCCCTTGTCCCACGGCCGCACGATGCCGCCCGTGATCAGCACCTCGCAGTCGGGGTAGCCGCTCATCATCGACGCGACGTTCAGGTTGTTCGTGATCACGTGCAGCCCGTGATGGCGGTTCAGCGCGCGCGCGACTTCCTCGGTCGTCGTGCCGAGGTTGATGAACAGCGACGCCTGGTCGGGGATGTGCGACGCCGCGAGCGCCGCGATGCGCCGCTTCTCGTCGTGGAACATCCGCTGGCGCGCGGTGTACGACACGTTCTCCGAGCTGGTCGGCAGGCTCGCGCCACCGTGATAGCGGCGCAGCAGGTTCAGGTCGGCAAGCCAGTTCACGTCGCGGCGGATCGTCTGCGGCGTGACCGCGAAGTGTGCGGCGAGATCGTCGACGGTCACGAAGCCGTCGCGCTGCACCCATTCGAGCAATTCCTGCTGGCGCGCGTTGAGGGTGAGGCGGGGATCTCGGGTCATGGCTCGATGGTCGTGTCGTGAGACGGAGCGGGTATTGTAAGGGCGGCAACGGCGTTCGGCCGGCCTGCCGGACATCGGCGCGCATGATTCATGCGGGAATGGCATGGATTCATGTGACAAATGAATTTGTGCGATCAGGCCGATCGCGCTGCAATGGCGGATTGCCCGTTCGCACGGGCCCGTTCATTCAGCTTTCGACGAGGTGGTCTCGATGAGTGGCTTCAACTGGCACAACCCGTATCCGTCGACCCGTATTCCGGTGTTCGCGCGCAACGTCGTGTCGACGTCGCATCCGCTGGCCGCGCAGGCCGGGCTGCGGATGCTGTGGAAGGGCGGCAACGCGGTCGATGCGGCGCTGGCCGCGGCCGCCGCGATCACGGTCGTCGAGCCCGTGTCGTGCGGGCTCGGCGGCGATGCGTTCGCGCTCGTATGGGATGGCGACCGACTGTCGGGGCTCAACGCATCGGGCGTCGCGCCGGCCGCATGGAACGTCGACTACTTCCGCAAGCGTCACGGCGAGGACGCGCGCGGCAACGCGAACAAGCCGACCCGCGGCTGGGACACCGTCACCGTGCCGGGCGTGATCGCGGGCTGGGAAGCGCTGCACGCGAAGTTCGGTTCACTGCCGTTCGCGGACCTGCTCGAGCCGGCGATCGAGATCGCGGAGCGCGGCTTTTCGGTGCCGCCGATCGTCGCGCACAAGTGGGCGGCGGCCGTCCCCGAACTGCAGGGCCTGCCCGGTTTCGCGGACACCTTCATGCCGCGCGGCCGCGCGCCGCTCGTCGGCGAACGCGTGTGCCTGCCCGGTCATGCGCAGACGCTGCGCACGCTCGCGAAGGACGGCGCGCGGGCGTTCTACGAAGGCGCGCTCGCCGAGCGTATCGCCGCGTTCGCGCGCGAAGGCGGCGGCGCGCTGACCGCAGCCGACCTGCGCGCGTACCGGCCGGAATGGGTCGAGCCGATCGGCAAGCGCTTCGGCCGTCACACGATTCACGAGATCCCGCCGAACGGGCAGGGCATCGCCGCGCTGATCGCGCTCGGCATCGCCGAGCAGGCGGGCGTGACCGAGTGCCCGGTCGACTCGGTCGATTCGCAGCATCTGCAGATCGAGGCGATGAAGCTGGCGTTCGCCGACGTCTATCGCTACGTCGCCGATCCGCGCGCGATGGACGTCACGCCCGAACAGATGCTCGACGATGCGCATCTCGCCGAACGCGCGAAGCTGATCGATCGCGCGCGTGCGACGCACTTCGCCGCCGGCCGTCCGCATTCGGGCGGCACGATCTACCTGTCGGCGGCCGACGAGCGCGGGATGATGGTGAGCTTCATCCAGTCGAACTACATGGGCTTCGGCTCGGGGCTCGTCGTGCCCGGCGCCGGCATTGCGCTGCAGAACCGCGGGCACGGCTTCTCGATGGACCCGGCTTCGCCGAACGTCGTCGGGGGCGGCAAGCGGCCGTTCCACACGATCATCCCGGCGTTCGTTACCGAGGAAGCCAATGGCCGCACCGAGGCCGTGATGAGCTTCGGCGTGATGGGCGGCGACATGCAGCCGCAGGGCCATCTGCAGACCGTCGTGCGGATGCTCGGCTATGGCCAGCAGCCGCAGGCCGCGTGTTGCGCGCCGCGCTGGAAGGTCAATCGCGACTTCACGCTCGACGTCGAGGCGACGATGAACCGCGCGACGGTCGACGCGCTGGCCGCCCGCGGCCATACGATCCAGTCGATCGACGATCCTTACATGGATTTCGGTTCGGGGCAGTTCGTGTGGCGCCTCGATCCCGACGATCCCGAGCGCGGCTACGTGGCCGCGAGCGACAGCCGGCGCGACGGGCTCGCGGCCGGTTTCTGACGGATCGCTTCCGGCTTTCTTTGCAGTTGTCCAGCATTACGGGCGGCCCGGCGGCCGCCCGTTTCGTTTGATGCGGCGGATCTCGTCGACCGCGCGCAAGCGGTTTGAAGGACTCGTCTAACGAACGGCAACAGACGCCGTGGAACTGCGCCTGTCGGGTATGGTCAGTGCTCTGGAGCACGAACTTCAAAGTCCGGCTAAGATGCCAGGATGGTTCGGCCGGACCGACTCACTATAAACGCAAGTAAAACGCCGCCTGCGGATCGGCTGGCGCCTGTGCCCCAGGCATGGGCCGGCCTCCGCGCGACGACTGGGAGCGCACTACCATGGACACCAAAACGACGCATGTGATGCCGTGGCGTATCGAGGACATCGACCTGAACCGGATCGATCGTCAGCGTGCCGCCGCGAACGAGGATCTGCTACTGCTGCTGTGCGCGTCGTCGTTCATCGAAAGCGGCTCGGATCTCTATACGAGCAATCTGAGCGAATTCTTCAATGACGATCCGGAAGTCTCCGCATGGCTCAACAATGCATGGGAGCCCGAAGAATTGCAGCACGGCCGCGCGCTGAAGGCGTATATCGCGCACGTGTGGCCCGAGTTCGACTGGGATACGGCCTTCGCGAATTTCTTCGCAGAGTATTCGAAGACGTGCTCGGTCGAGGCATTCGAAAAAACCCGCGCGCTCGAAATGGTCGCGCGCTGCGTCGTCGAGACGGGCACGGCCACGCTCTATCGCGCGATCAACGAATGCTCGGACGAGCCGGTGCTGAAGGAAATCACCGACAACATCCGCACGGACGAAGTGCGTCACTACAAGCACTTCTTCAAGTTCTTCAAGAAGTACAACCAGGTCGAAGGCAACGGCCGGCTCGCGGTGCTCGGTGCGCTTGCGCGCCGCGTGATGGAAATCAAGAACGAGGATTCCGAGATCGCGCTGCGCCACGTGTTCGCGATCCGCTATCCGGACCGCGTCGGCGACAGCCAGTACAACCGCGAGCGCGCCGCGCGCATCAATTCGCTGGTCCGGCGCAACCTGTCGGCCGACATGTGCGTGAAGATGCTGCTCAAGCCGCTCGACCTGCCCGCGAAGATCCAGCCGGGCGTCCACTATCCGCTCACGAAGATCACGCGGCACGTTTTCCTGCGCTGATCGCCGCGGGGCGGCCCGTCGCGCGTATGCTGGCGCATCCTCATCCGATCCGCAGCCGGGCCACGCCATCATGACCGATACCCATCGCCACGCACTCGAACAATGGACGTTCGATGCGTGGCCGTCCGCCGTCGTGTCGCTGTTCGACGGCACCGCGCTCGAGCGTCATGCCGACGTCGCCGCGTCGCTGATCGTCGCGACCGACGACGGCCAGTTGCGCACGACGCTGCTCGGCGTCGGCGAAATCTACGCACACGATGCGCGCACGCTGCTGATCGCGCTCTGGCCGCAGTCGCGGGCGGCGCGCGCGATCGCGCAACGGCGCACGGCCGCGTTGACGCTGGTCGCGGACGGCGCGTTTTTTCAGGCGCAACTGGAGATGAGGCCGCTCGAAGGGGACTTCGGCGGACTGGCCGGATTCGCTGCGACGATCGCGCACGGCGATGCGCAGCGGGTCGGCTATGCGCGTCTCGCGACAGGCGTCACGTTCACGCTGGAAGGGGAGCGCGCCGCGGTGCTCGCACGCTGGCAACGCCAGATCGAGCACCTGCGGCGCGCGGCCGCGCGGCTTCAGTGACCGCGCTGGCCGCTGCGCGACGAACGGTTGCGGTTCGGATGCGCGGCGTTGCCGCTTGCCGGGCGGGCGCCGTTGGCGCCGCCTGCCGGACGTCCGCCGCTATTGCCAGCGGCGCCGCCTTGCGTGCGCGGCTTCGCGGTCTTCTGCTGCGATGCCTTCGGTTGCGCGTTGCCGTCGCGTTTCGCGGCCGGCTGGCCTGAGCCGCCGGCACGCGGCTGGCGATTGCCGCCGCCACCGCCGCCGCCGCGCGGTTGCTGCTGGCCGCGGCGTTGCTGGATCGGCTCCGGCTTCGCGTTCGGATCGGGTTCGAAGCCCGCGATCACTTCCTGCGGGATCTCGCGCTTGATCAGCCGCTCGATGTCGCGCAGCAGTTGCTTCTCGTCGACGCACACGAGCGACACGGCTTCGCCGGTCGCGCCCGCGCGGCCCGTGCGGCCGATCCGGTGCACGTAATCCTCGGGCACGTTCGGCAGGTCGAAGTTGACGACGTGCGGCAACTGGTCGATGTCGATCCCGCGCGCGGCGATATCGGTCGCGACGAGCACCTGCAGCGTGCTGTTCTTGAACTCGGCCAGCGCGCGCGTACGCGCCGACTGGCTCTTGTTGCCGTGGATCGCCATCGCGCTGATGCCGTCCTTCGTCAACTGCTCGGCAAGCCGGTTCGCGCCGTGCTTGGTGCGCGTGAACACGAGCACCTGGAACCAGTTGTGTTCGCGGATCAGGTGCGTGAGCAGCTCGCGCTTGCGGTCGCGGTCGACCGGGTGGATCTTCTGCGCGACGCTCTCGGCGGTCGTGTTGCGGCGGGCGACCTCGATCAGCGCGGGCGAATCGAGCAGGCTGTCGGCGAGCGCCTTGATTTCATCGGAGAAGGTGGCCGAGAACAGCAGGTTCTGGCGCTGCGGCGGCAGCTTCGCGAGCACGCGCTTGATGTCGTGGATGAAGCCCATGTCGAGCATCCGGTCGGCTTCGTCGAGCACGAGGATGTCGAGATCCGACAGGTCGATGGTCTTCTGCTGCATGTGGTCGAGCAGGCGCCCCGGCGTCGCGACGACGATGTCGACGCCGCGCTTGAGCGCATCGATCTGCGGATTGATGCTGACGCCGCCGAACATCACGGTCGAGCGCAGCTTCAGGTACTTGCTGTATGCGCGCACGCTTTCCTCGACCTGGGCGGCGAGTTCGCGCGTCGGCGTGAGGATCAGCGCGCGCACCGCACGCTTCGCGCCACGGTGCTCCGCGTAGAACGTATGCAGGCGTTGCAGGATCGGCAGCGTGAAGCCGGCGGTCTTGCCGGTGCCGGTTTGTGCGCCGGCGAGCAGGTCGCCGCCGCCGAGGACGGCCGGGATCGCCTGCTGCTGGATCGGGGTCGGCGACGTGTAGCCGAGCTCGTTGACCGCCTTGACCAGCGGTTCGGCCAGGCCGAGAGATTCGAAAGACATAGATACCACTCTTGAGTTTTATGATCGGCGATGCATCGCGCGGCCCGCGCGGCAAACCTGCATCGCAAAACAGCCAAAAAGCAAAAGGGCGCGGCCGCGGTTTCCCGCAGCCGCGCCCCGTTTGTGTGAGCCGCTTCTTAGTCGAGCGGCGCGGAACGCAGGTCGCTCACCTGTTGCGGCGAGATCGGCGTACCGTTGTTACCCCAAGACATCCGGATATACGTGACGACCGCCGCGACTTCCTGGTTCGACAGCGACTGCGCGAACGGCGGCATCCCGTACGGACGCGGATTCTTGAACGTGCTCGGCGGGTAGCCGCCATTCAGCACCATGCGGATCGGGTTGACGGCCGATTCCATCATGATCGAGTGGTTGCCCGCGAGCGGCGGATAGGCCGGCGGCTTGCCCGCGCCGTTTTCGGCGTGGCAGGTCGCGCAGTTGTCCGCGTAGATCTTCTTGCCCTGGTCGAACAGCGCGTTGCCGAACTGCTTCGACGGCTCGTACTGCATGTTCTTCGGCGCTTCGGCTTTCTGCGGGATCGACTTCAGGTACGTCGACATCGCGCGCGTATCTTCGTCGGTCATGTACTGCAGGCTGTTGTGGACCACGTCCGCCATCGGGCCGAACACCGCGCCCTTCTGCGACACGCCGGCCTGCAGCAGGTCGGACAGCTCCTGCACGTGCCAGTCGCCGAGGCCGAGCTCCTTGTCGTTCGTCAGCGACGGCGCATACCAGTTCTGCAGCGGGATCAGGCCGCCGGCGAACGCCGACGAGCTCACCGGGCCGCCCATCATGTTGATCGACGTGTGGCACATCGAGCAGTGGCCGAGGCCTTCGACGAGATACGCGCCGCGGTTCCATTCGACCGACTTCGTCGGATCCGGCTTGTATTCGCCTTCCTTGAAGAACAGCGTGCGCCAGCCGATCAGCAGGTTGCGGTTGTTGAACGGGAACTTCAGTTCGTGCGGACGGCTCGGCACCGACACCGGCGCGACCGAACGCAGGTACGCGTAGATCGCGTCCGAATCGGCGCGCGTGACCTTCGTGTAGCTCGCGAACGGGAAGCCCGGGTACAGCAGGCTGCCGTCCTTCGAGCGACCGGTGTGCATCGCGCGGTAGAAGTCGTCCGACGTCCACTTGCCGATACCGTTCTGGTCGTCCGGCGTGATGTTCGGCGTGTACATCGTGCCGAACGGCGTCGCCATCGGCAGGCCGCCCGCGAAGGACTTGCCGCCGCGCACGGTGTGGCACGCGATACAGTCGCCGACGCGCGCGAGGTATTCGCCCTTCTTGATCAGCGCGGCCTGGTCGGCCGGCGTGGCCGCGACGGCGGCAGCGCCGTGCAGCGTGTCGTTGCCCGGCCACAGGACCGGCACGAGGGCGGCAGCCGCGACGATCGCGACGGCCGAGAGTGCAAACAGGGACTTGCGTTTCATTGTGTCTGTCTCCCTTGCCTTATTGCGGTTCGCTGCCGCAGGCGAGCGGAGTCTTCATCGAACGCGCCGGGGCCGGCACGGGGTTGGCGGGCGCCGGTTGCGCGGCGAGCCACGCGGTCACGGCCGTCACGTCTTCGTCGGAAAGCTTCGCGGCGATGTCGTGCATGCAATCGGGCGCCTTCGCGTGGCGGTTGCCCGAGCGCCATGCGCCGAGCTGCGCGCTCAGGTAATCGGCGTGCAGGCCGACGAGGCCCGGGATCGCCGGCTGCATGCCGGTCAGCCCTGCGCCGTGGCAGGCCACGCAGGCCGGCAGCTTGCGGGACGGGTCGCCCTGCGTGACGAGCTGCTTGCCGCGTGCGAGCGTCGCGGCCGGCAGCGTCGGCTTCGCCGGCGTCGGGTACGGCGGACGTTCGGCCGAGAAGTGCTCGGCGATTTCCTTCAGGTAATCGTCGTTCAGGTACGTCAGCAGATAGTTCATCGGCGGGTACTTGCGCCGGCCGTCACGGAAGTTGACGAGCTGGTTGTACAGGTACTCGGCCGGCTTGCCGGCAAGACGCGGGAAGTAGTCGTTGTCCGTGCCCTGGCCGTGAACGCCGTGGCATGCAGTACAGCCGCGCACGCGCTCGGCCATGGTATCGGGTGCCTTGAGCGGCGCCTGCTGGGCGTGCGCTTGCTCCGTGGGCTTGGTCTGCGCTTGGGCAGCGCTCATAAGGCCCGCGCCGCCGATCATCAGAACGGCGAGCAGCGGACGGAAGAGGCGTCTTGAAGACACACGAGACTCCATGTTTATTCGTCGGGGACCTTGTCCGGGCTACGATCGGCTCGGCGCATGGACGGCAGGACAGCCGGGCTGCTGCGACGCGGCATTCTATCATCGATGGGTAATGACGGCTATTTGGCAAAAGGACATCGGTTCCTGTCCGTTTGCGACTTGCGACAATTTGACGCGCATTGCGCCGGGGTCATGTGAACCGGCGTGCGTTTTCCCCATCGAAGACCGTACACTCGCGGGTCGCGCGGCGCCGCCTCCGCCGCAGGTCCAGTCATTTCTCCCGTTTCCGGATTCATCGATGACGTTTTCTACCGTGCCGTTGCCTGCCTCCTGCTGTCCGTCCCGCTGTCCGTCCCGCTGTCCGTCCCGGTGCCGCCGCACTGCCGGCCTGCCGCTTGCGGGAGGGTGCGCGCGATGAAGTTCGACAGCTTGTGGATCGGTCAGGTCGCGCTCGCGGCGCTGATGGATGCGGCGTTCGCGATGGCGGTCGGCTCGGCGCTGCTCAAGGCGTGGCTCGGCAAGGACGGTGCGCGGCCGGTCATCGCGCCGTCGCACCCCGCCTGGCTGCGCGCGCAACATTCGCTGGTCGCGGCGGCGCTGGCGCTGGTGCTCGCCGATCTCGGCTGGCTCGTCTACGAGGCCGCGACGATGAGCGGCGCGGGGCTCGGCGGCGCGTTCGCCGCGATTCCCGTCATGCTGATGCAAACGCATACGGGCTTCGCGTGGAGCGTCGCGTTCGCCGGCGCGCTGCTGCTCGCGATCGTCGCGCTCGCGAAGCCGGACGGCCCGGTCGCGCATGCAGTGCTGTGGCTCGCGGTGATCGTGGTCGCGGCCGGCAAGGCGTCGCTCGGCCATGCGGCCGACAGCGGCGTGCTGTCCGCGGCGGTCGGCGTGCAGACGCTGCACCTGCTGGCCACCGCCGTATGGGGCGGCCTCGTGCTCGCGGGCGGGCTCGCGGTGTTGCCGGCGCTCGGGACGTCGGTCGCGCGCGGCGCGCTGATCCGCATCGGCCAGCACCTGTCGCGCACGTCGATCGTCGCGGTCGTCTTCGTGCTCGGCACCGGCGTGCTCAACGCGATCCGCGGGCTCGGCGGCTCGCTCGCGCCGCTCGACGGCAGCACGTGGGGGCGCGTGTTGCTGCTGAAGTTGCTGCTCGTCGCGCTCGCGCTCGTGCTCGGCGGGCTCAACCGCTTCTCGGCGCTGCCGCGCCTGCGCCGCACCGCGTCGACCGAGGACGCGTACACGTTCCGCAACATCCTGCATCTCGAAGGGATGACGATGATCGGCGTGTTCGTGGCGGCGGCCGTGCTGTCGTTCAGCGTGCCGGGGTTCGCGGCGCTCGGCTGACGGCCGAACGGCGCAGGGCGCAGGGCGCTGGCGCGCGCCGCTGGCGTGGCGCGGATGCAAGAACGGCCGCCTTGTCGGGCGGCCGTGTCGAACGCATTGCGCGGCGCGCGCCGCACCCCGCGTCTTTCTTATTTATCTCACGCGTTCATCACCACTCGGCGACGCTGCCGTCCGCGTGGCGCCACACCGGGTTGCGCCAGCGATGGCCGGTCTTCGCCATCTCGCGCACCTTCTCCTCGTTCACGTCGATGCCGAGCCCCGGCCCTTGCGGGATCGCGACGAAGCCATCGTCGTAGCGGAACACCTCGGGGTTGCGCAGATAGTCGAGCAGGTCGTTGCCCTGGTTGTAGTGGATGCCGAGGCTCTGTTCCTGGATGAACGCGTTGTAGCTGATCGCGTCGAGCTGCAGGCACGCGGCGAGCGCGATCGGCCCGAGCGGGCAATGCAGCGCGAGCGCGACGTCGTAGCTTTCCGCGAGCGTCGCGATCTTGCGGCACTCGGTGATGCCGCCCGCGTGCGATGCGTCCGGCTGGATGATGTCGACGTAGCCGCCCGCGAGGATGTGCTTGAAGTCCCAGCGCGAGTACAGCCGCTCGCCGAGCGCGATCGGCGTGTTGGTCTGGTTGACGATGTCGCGCAGCGCCTCGGCGTTCTCCGACAGCACCGGCTCCTCGATGAACATCAGCTTGTACGGGTCGAGTTCCTTCGCGAGCACCTTCGCCATCGGCTTGTGCACGCGGCCGTGGAAGTCGACGCCGATCCCGACGTGCGGGCCGACCGCGTCGCGCACCGCCGCGACGTTCGCGATCACCTGTTCGACCTTGTCGTAGGTGTCGACGATCTGCAGTTCCTCGGAGCCGTTCATCTTCACGGCCTTGAAGCCGCGCTCGACCACCGCGCGCGCATTGTTCGCGACGTCGCTCGGCCGGTCGCCGCCGATCCATGAATACACCTTGATGCGGTCGCGCACCTGGCCGCCGAGCAGCGCGTGCACGGGCACGCCGTGATGTTTGCCCTTGATGTCCCACAGCGCCTGGTCGACGCCCGCGATCGCGCTCATCATGATCGGGCCGCCGCGGTAGAAGCCCGCGCGGTACATCACCTGCCAGTGATCCTCGATCAACAGCGGGTCGCGGCCGACCAGGTAGTCGGCCAGTTCCTGCACGGCGGCCTCGACCGTGTGCGCGCGGCCTTCGACGACGGGCTCGCCCCAGCCGATGATGCCCTCGTCGGTTTCGATCTTGAGGAACAGCCAGCGGGGCGGGACGACGAACGTTTCGAGGCGGGTGATTTTCATGACGCGTGTCTCCATGATTGACCGGCGCGCCCGCGCGGGCGCGGCGCACGATCCGTGCTTTCGCGGTTATCCTAGCGTAGTCCAATAAAAAATAGTATTAATAGCATTAATGTGCAGATAGTGGGCTGCCCGCCCGACGGAGAACGATCATTCAACGCGACCTGCATGGACAGACGGCCTTCCGGCTCGCGACGGCGATCCTGCGCGGAGACTATCCGCCCGAATCGCTGCTGCCGAGGGAACCCGACCTGATGGAGATGTACGGCGTGAGCCGCACGGTGATGCGCGAGGCGCTGCGCACGCTGACGTCGAAGGGGCTGGTCGAATCGCGCCCGAAGGTCGGCACGCGCGTGCGGCCGCGCCGTGCGTGGAACCTGCTCGATGCCGACCTGCTCGACTGGTATGCGCGCGTCGCGCCGCCGCTCGCGTTTGCGCTGAAGCTGCAGGAAATGCGCGAGATGATCGAGCCGCACGCGGCTGCGCTCGCCGCGCGCACCCATACGCCCGAAGCCTTCGACGCGATCGACGGCGCGGTGCGCGCGATGGCCGCCGCGCGCAACGTCGACGAATGGGTACGCGCCGACCTGCACTTTCACCTGAGCGTGCTGGAGGCCGGCGGCAATGAGCTGCTGGTGCCGCTCGGCGCGCTGATCGATCGCACGCTCGAGGCGCAACTGCAGCTGAACGCGCGCCGGGCGGACGTGTACAACGCGTCGCTTGCCGAGCACACGGCCGTCAGCGACGCGATCCGCGTGCGCGACGAAGACGGCGCGCGCCGCGCGATGGCGACGCTGCTCGCGGTGACGCGCGCGCGGATCGAGATGTCGTGACGGAGCGGGGCGAGGCGGCCCCCGCGCCGCGCCGTGTCGTCAGGCGTTCGCGCAGCCGCCCGGCTTGTGGATGCGTTCCGTCGACGGCGGGTACTTCGCGAGCAGGCTCGCCGGCCGCCGCGGCCGCGCGACCAGGTCGCCGCCGCAGTTCGGGCAGCGGCCCTTCAGCACGTCGTCGGCGCAGGTCGCGCAGAACGTACATTCAAATGTACAGATGCGCGCTTCCGCCGAATCGGGCGGCAGGTCCTTGTCGCAGCATTCGCAGCCGGGGCGCAGTTCGAGCATGAGGGTCTCCTGGGTCGATGACGGATGGGCGCCGCCCGGACATTGCGTGCGGCGCGTGCGAGCGCTACTGTACGCGTTTGGATCGGCCCGGCCAACGGCGTCCCGCCCGGGCGCCGGCGCTGCGCACGGGCTGCACCGGGAGACGACCATGCTTTATCGCGGAAGCTGCCATTGCGGCGACGTGACGTTCGAGGCGGAAGGCGACCTGCAGGGCGTGATGGCGTGCAACTGCTCGATCTGCCAGCGCAAGGGCGCGCTGATGTGGTTCGTGCCGCGCGACCACATGAAGCTGCTGACGCCCGACGAAAATCTCGCGACCTACCTGTTCAACAAGCACGTGATCCGGCATCGCTTCTGCAAGCGGTGCGGGATTCATGTATTCGGCGAAGGCGTCCATCCGGACGGCACCGCAATGGCCGCGATCAACGTGCGCTGCGTCGAGGGCGTTGATCTCGACGCGCTGCCCGTCACGCACTACGACGGCCGCTCGCGCTGAGCGGCGCGCGGTTGCGGGCGCCTGCGCGGCGCAATCGGATCAGGAGGGTTGCACGGCCGCCGCGTTCGGCGCAGGCGTTTCCGCTTGCGGCGCCGGGCCGGCGGTGCGCGTGCCGGCGTCGGCCGGGCGTTCGATCAGCGGCGCGAGCGCCGGCGCCATCGACTTCAGCAACTGCACGGCCATCGCGCTCGTGAAGTCGTAGCGCGCCGCATACGGCTCGTGCGCGGTCGCCGTCAGCACGCCGAAGAACCGGTCGCCGATCGCGAACACGAAGGTGCCGCTGCGGTTGACCTTGCGCGACTCGATCAGCCGCGCGCCGCGCGCATAGATGTTGAAGCGCTGGTCGCCCGTCCCGGTCTTGCCGTACACGTCGAGCGTCTTGCCGTCCGGCAGCGTGAGCCCGCCCGCGAGGCGGCGCGCGGTGCCGTGGAGCACGACGTCGCGCAGCAGCGTGTGCGCGACGTTGACGATCTCCGGCGCCAGCATCGGCTGCGGCTGCGCGGCCGCGCGCACGAAGCGGGTTTCGTACGGCGTGCCCTTCGCGAAATCGAGCCGTGTGATCGTCTCGGTCGGCGCCTTCTGGCCGCCGTTCGCGATCAGGCCGATCAGTTTCGCGAGCGCGTCGGGCTGGTCGCCCGAGGCGCCGATCGCGGCCGCGTAGGACGGCGTCACCTCCGCGAACGGGTAGCCGAGCGCGCGCCACGACTTCGTGATTTCCGCGTACGCGCGCAGCTCGACCATGCGGCGGATGCGGCGGTCCTGCGTCGCGTGGTAGCGGGTCTTGTACAGCCACGAATACGTGTAGAAACGCGCATCGCGACTGTCGCGCTGCACGTCGGCGAGCGACGCGGCCGGATGTGCGCGCAGGTAGTTGAGCGTCCACAGCGCGAGCGGATGAACGCTCGCGATATAGCCGCGATCGTTGAGGTTGAAGCGGTCGATCGCGTACTTCGCGTAGAGCGCGGCGAGATCGTCGTCGGACAGCGTCGCGGCCGGCGTGCCTTTCAGTTGCGCGCGCATCTGCGCATCGAACCATGCAAGCGATTCGTTCGGCGCGACGCTGCGCAGCACCGTCGCGAGCTTCGGCGGCGACTTGCGTACGTCGCGCAGCATCAGCGCGAGCGCGTCGTCGGGCGCCTTGCCCGCATAGCGCGTGTAGTAGCGCTTCACGTAGACCTGGCTTTCGCCGTCGACGAATTGCTGCAGGTAATGCTGGCGCTGCGCGGGATCGTTGAGCCACGACGACGACGGGCCGGCCGCCTGCAGCGTTTCGTAGTGAACGATGTCGCGCATCAGCCGCACGAACACGAGGTTGACCGAGTGCTCGAACGCCGCGTGCAGCGTCAGGATGCGGCCGTTGTCCGACTTTTCGAAGTTCGAGAATACCTGCGCGCCGCCGCCCGTGTAGAACACGTCCGGACTCGCCGAATACTTGCGTTCGACGGACGCATCCAGCATCGCCTGCAGCGAGCGGTCGCGCGTATGCGACAGGTAGTCGAGCGCCCAGCGCGACAGCCCGTCGATCGGATCCGGTTTCACGCGCGCCAGCTCCGCGTTCGACAGGTTCGCATAGCGCGCATGCAGGTCGGCGACGATCTGCAGGTACGTGATCAGCGTGCGCAGCTTCGCGGTCGAGCCGAGGTTGATGCGGCCGCCGCGGTTCACGTCGAACGGCTGGTTCACGCTGTCGGTCTGTACGCGCAGCATGTTCGCGCCGTTGCGGTGCTCGTACAGCGTGAAGCTGTACGTGAGGTGCGACGGGTCGTCCTTCGGCGCCAGCATCTCGAAACCGTACAGGCCGGCGGCCTGCGCGCCGTCGCGCGTCGATGCCCGCGCGAGCCGCTCCGCGACCGCCTGCTGCACGCCGTTGTCGAGCGTGCTGGTGGCCTGCAGATCGAGCTGGTCGAGCTGGTACAGGTCGCTGATGCCGAGCGCCGACAGCAGCGACGCGCGCGCGGAGGTCACGGCCTTGCGCGACACGAACGACTGCACGCGCGCGGCGGCCGGCGGCGCGCTGCGTTCGATCTGCGCGGCGAGCGCGGCATCGCGCAGCGCGGGCGAGATCACGCCGCCGTTCGACAGCAGCCGCAGGTAGCTGTCGGTCAGCTTCTGCAGCGCCGGATAGCCGCGGTTGAGGAAGTACGACGGCGCGCGCTGCGCGATCAGCAGCGACAGCGCCTCGCGGAACATCTTGCCTTGCTGGTCGACGTTGTCGCCGGTCGTCGGCGCGGAGAGCACCCGGTTCACGTCGTTGAAGTCGCGGCCGTACCACGCGGCGAGGCCGTCGCCGATGCCGGTGATTTCGCCGACGTGCGGCCGCGCGGCGAGCGGCACGGAGTTCAGGTAGCGCACCACGATCGTGCGGCGCGCGAGCATCGTCTGCGGGCCGTTCAGGTACGCGCGCACCGACGCGGACGCGATCTGCCGCAGCTTCTCGGGCGGCGTCGCGGTGCGGCCCTCGGGCGAATGGCGGAATTTCTCGATCTGCGTCGCGAGCGTGCTGCCGCCCGGGCGCGCCTGATGGCGATTGACCACGTGCAGCGCCTGGTCGGCCAGCGCGCGGCTGAAGCGCCCCCAGTCGATCGCCGGGTTGCGGTTCGGTTCGTTCGCATCGAGCAGGTAGCGATCCTCGATGAACAGCAGCGAATCGGTGATCACGCGCGCCACCGTGTCGAAGTCGGCATAGACGCGCTGCGGGAACACGGTCGCGAACAGCGGCGAGCCGGTCGAATCGAACAGCATCAGGCCCGTCTGGTCTTTCTCTTCGTAAGGGAGAAATAGCCCGCGCTCGCCGAGCGACAGCATCCGCTGCGAATCGCGCGCCTGTTCGCTGACGACGAAGCCGCGCGCGAGCAGCCGCTGCTGGAACGCGGGGATCAGCGCGTAGCCGAAGCGCTGGTCGTACGGGCCGTTCCCGGGGAAGCGGATGTGATCGCTCGGCCCCGTCTCGACCGTGTAGCCGACGTCGCGGGTGAGCTCGGACAGGTAGCGCGCCTGCAGCCGGGACGTTTCGATCTCGGTCTGCACCAGCCGCGCGACGATCGCCACCGCGATCAGCAGTGCGGCGAGCAAAGACCACTTGACCCACGTCCAGACCGATGCGGGACCGGTCACGCGCGGGAGGATACGATTCAGCGGCCGATTCATGGCGGCGTCTCCCTGAGGGCGCGGTTGTCCGGCCACACCCCATTAAGGATTAGTGTAGTCCTCCGCGGCGGGCTGCCAAGGCCGGTTGACTACCGAGATGCGCCGGCGCAACAGGCGTGCCCGCGCCGGCCGGGCAACGGGTCGATGGCGGTCGGGGCGCCAGCCGGCGCGGTGCGCCGGCCCTGGGCAGGTCGAGCGGGCGGCGGCGACGCAGCGTGGAAAAATGGTGCGCGATTTCACCGTTCATTCAACTGGTGAAATGCTCGATCAGGTGATCGACGAACAGCCGTGCCTTGCGCGGAAAATGCCGGCGGGTCGGGTACGCGACATTCATCTCGAGGGCTTCGAGCCGATAGCCGGGCAGCAGCGCGAGCAGCCGGCCGTCGTCGAGATCCGGCTTGACGAGGAAATCGGGCAGGACCGCGATGCCCATGCCGGACAGCGCCCAGTTCCGGATCAACCCGACGTTGTTCGACGATGCGGATTTGTTCGGGCGCACGGTGATGCGCGTTTGTTCGTGTTCGAACGACAGGTATTCGCCTGCGAAATCGGCATGGAATGCCAGGCCCGCGTGCGATGCGAGATCGTGCGGATGGGCCGGCGCGCCGTGCCGTTCGACATAGTGCGGCGCCGCGCAGACGATCCGCTTGATGCGCGTGAGCGGGCGCTTCACGAGGGTGTTGTTGCCGATGTGCTGCGACAGCAGCAGCCCGATGTCGAAGCCCTCGGACACGAGGTCGACGTGACGGTCCACGATCGTGACTTCCGGCACGATGGCCGGATGGCGCGTCTTGAACGCGTCGATGGCCGGCGCGAGCACGTGCATGCCGAACATGACCGGCGCGGCGATTTTCAGCGATCCAATCGGTTCGTGATGCATCGAGGCGATCGTTTCCTCGACCCGGTCGATTTCGTCGATCACGTGACGTATCTGCGCCAGATAGAGGTGGCCCGCGTCGGTCAGCGACAGGCTGCGGGTGGTGCGATTCAGCAGGCGCGCGCCGAGCCGATCCTCGATGCTCATCACGAGGCGGGTGGCCGACGAATTGGAGATGTTCAGTTCCGTGGCCGCGCGCGCGAAACTGCGAAGTTCGGCGACCTTGACGAATAGTCGCATCGGTAGGAGTGCGTCCATTTTTTATCGATAAATAGAAAGTGATGACTTGATTCTATCTATCGGTTTGCTGGATTTTAACGGATGTTTTTAGCGAATTATTATTATGGAATCGCGTATTTATCTGGTGTGCGAACGGTATGAGGATGGTGGGTTCCGAGGCATTAAGGTCGTTGAATTGGTGATTTGATTGAGATTGCCATTAAACCTTTTTGACGGATTTGTATTTAGTAATTGTACGAAAATATAGGCTACTTTTCGTTAAAGAATCGGACGTTATCGATGCGATGTGATGCCGAACCGTATACGTCCCTGTTGTGTTGGCAGCTTCGCGCGTTCGTGCCGGCGCACGGCCTCGGTGGAACGGCGGAACGGGTAGTCGCAGGTAATCGGGTTTGGCGCATCGCGGCGCGTGAGCGCGCGTGGCCGCCGGATGGCCGTGCGCGGCGAGCACGTGTTGCAGCGGGCGGCCCACGCCGAGGACCCGTGTCGCGGCCGCGGCCAGCGGTGATATGCTCGCGGGACGCCCGCGACCGACGGGCGGTTTCACGATGCCCGTGCGCGGTTGCGTCGCGCGGCGTTTCCGAGGGAAGAACCGACATCATGAGCCGCAAATTCATTCTGAAGGGCGACACAACCGATCACGGCGGCGTCGTGCTCGAAGGGATCGCCAATTCGTCGTTCGACGGGCGCGAACTCTCCTATCTCGGCGCAGCTGTGTTCTGCGCGGCGTGCAAGTCGCCGGGCGTGATCGTATCGGATGGCGGCGAGCGCACGATGACCGTGATGGGCAAGGTCGTCGCGCTCGAACACGACCTGTGCCAGTGTCTGTGCACGCCGCAGCCGAAACTGATCCCGTCGCAGGCGACCGGGACGATCTCGGGCTGAGCCCCGCCGCGCGCAGGCGGTCGTCGTCCGCGCTGCGTCGAGACACCGATGCCCGCTGTCAGACGCTGCCTGCGGTCTCGATCACGAGGATGCGCGCGGCGCCGAGCGGATGCGCGACGTGCTCGGTGCCGACCGTCGCATGGAAGACGTCGCCCGTCTCGAGCACCGTCGCATGCTCGACGCCTGCGTCGCGGTAGCGCATCTCGACGCGGCCATCGAGCACCGCGAACACCTCCTCGCCGTCGTTCACGTGCCAGCGATACGGCTGGTCGGTCCAGTGCAGCCGGACCGTGATGCCGTTCAGGTTCGCGATGTCGAGCGCGCCCCACGCGCGGTCCGCCGTGAATGCGGCACTCCGGATGATCTTCATCGATGTGTTCTCCGGCACGCGTGTGTGCCGCTTTCCCGTGATTTTTCCGACATCCGCGTTCAGCGCGACGCTGCGCGCAGCGCCTGCTCGACGATCTGCTTGCGCTTCTCGAAGCCGGCGGCCGTCCGTTCGGTGACGCGCGTCACGACCGCAGCCGGCGCGGTATCGGGCGAGCCGGCGTCGAACGGCGGCGCGGGCGCATATTCGAGTTGCAACTGGATCGCCTGCGCTTCTTCGTCGCCGACCAGCTCCGCGGCGATCGTCAGCGCGAAGTCGATGCCGGCCGTCACGCCGCCGCCCGTGACCAGGTTGCCGTCGCGCACGACGCGCTCGCGCACCGGTATCGCGCCCAACGGTTCGAGCAGCGAGTGGAACCGCCAGTGCGTCGTCGCGCGCCGTCCGCGCAGCAGGCCGGCCACGCCGAGCAGCAGCGCGCCCGTGCAGACCGACGTCACGTAGCGCGCGGTGGCCGCGCGCCGTTGCACGAACGCGATCGTTTCGGTATCGAGCAGCAGGTCGTTGATGCCGATCCCGCCCGGGATGCAGATCACGTCGAGCGGCGGGCAATCGTCGAACGTGCAGGTGGGCGCGAGCGCGAGGCCGCTGCTCGACGCGACCGCGTCGCGCGACTTCCACACCAGATGGACGGTCGCGTCGGGCAGCGACGCGAGCACGTCGTGCGGGCCGGTGAGGTCGAGTTGCTGGACGCCCGGAAAGACGAGAAGGCCGATATGCAGGCTCATGCGAGGACTCCGTCGGGAAGGGAACGCGCGCCGTTCGGCACGGGATGGACAGATCGATTCTAGGCGCGTAGTGTTTGGCGAAATTGCCATATCGCCCACGTTTTCAGCCAATCGCCATGCCCGCCGCCGCTCCGCGTTCGATCCTCGTCCTCGCGTTTCCCCGTGCGCAACTGCTCGATGTGACGGGGCCGCTGCAGGTGTTCGCATCCGTCAACGAGCTCGCGCTGGAGCGCGGGCAGCCGGCGCCGTATGCGCCGCGCGTCGTGGCCGTCGAAGCCGGGCCCGTCGAGACGTCGTCGGGCCTCGTCGTGATGGCCGAGTCGCTGCGCGCGGCCGCGCGCCGTCCCGACACGCTGATCGTCGCCGGCGGCAAGGGCGTGCATGCGGCGTCGAAGGATGCGCGGGTGGTGAGTTGGGTGCGGCAGCAGGCCGGGCGCGCGCGGCGCGTGGCGTCGGTCTGCACCGGCGCGTTCCTGCTCGCCGAGGCCGGCCTGCTCGACGGGCGGCGCGCGGTCACGCACTGGGCGCGCTGCGACGAATTCGCGGCGCGCTACCCGAACGTGCGTGTCGAACCGGACCCGATCTTCATCCGCGAAGGCGCGCTGTGGACGTCGGCCGGCGTGACGGCCGGCATCGATCTGGCGCTCGCGCTGGTCGAAGAGGATCTCGGTCGGGCGACCGCGCTCGACGTCGCGCGCGAACTCGTCGTGTTCCTGAAGCGTCCGGGCGGACAGGCGCAGTTCAGCACGATGCTGTCGATGCAGCGCACTGCCGACCGGTTCGGCGAGCTGCACGCGTGGATGGCCGAGCACTTGACGGCCGACCTGTCGGTGCCCGCGCTCGCCGAGCGCGTGAGCATGAGCGAGCGCAGCTTCGTGCGCCACTATCGTGCGGAGACCGGCCGCACGCCCGCGCGCGCGGTCGAGCAGATCCGGGTCGAGGCCGCGCAACGCCTGCTCGGCGAAACGGCGTGGCCCGTCAAGCGGATCGCCGGGCGTTGCGGCTTCGGTACCGAGGAGACGCTGCGACGCAGTTTCGTGCGCGTGCTCGGCGTGTCGCCGCAGGGATATCGCGAGCGGTTCGTGCGGTAACGGACGACGGATGAGCGGGGCCGGAGCAGGCGCTGCGCGGAACTGAACGGAAACCGGTCGGTTTCGAGTCCGAAGCACCGAAACTATTCAGGATTGGACAACAATAGGCGGGGGCTTGTGCCGCGCCCGCCGCGGGCTCTATTCTGTTCCGTTGGTGATTCGAAGGGGAAGCGGCATGGACCGAATCCAGGCAATGGAAGTTTTTACCCGCGTGGTCGACGCGAACAGCTTCACGCGGGCGGCCGACACGCTCGCGATGCCGCGCGCGTCGGTGACGACCATCATCCAGAATCTCGAGGCGCTGCTCGGCGTGCGCCTGATGCACCGGACGACGCGCCGGCTGTCGCTGACGCCGGAGGGCGCCGCGTACTACGAGCATTGCATGAAGATCATCGCGGAGATCGCCGAGGCCGACGCGAGTTTCCAGGCCGGCAACCGCAAGCCGAGCGGCATGCTGCGCGTCCACATGCCGAGTTCGCTCGGGCGGCGCATCGTGCTGCCGTCGCTGTCGATTTTCCGGCAGCGCTATCCGGACATCACGCTCGAGCTGGGGCTGTCCGACCGCTACGTCGATCCGGTCGAGGAGGGCATCGACTGCATGATCCGGGTCGGGCCGCTCGAGGATTCTTCGATGGTCGCGCGGCGCATCGGGATGCTCAAGCGCGTGACGTGCGCGTCGCCCGATTACCTCGCGCGTCACGGCGAGCCGAACGAGATTGCCGATCTCGTCGAGCATCATGCTGTGAATTTCCGCGCGAGCCACGGCGCGCGGGCGATTCCGTGGGTGTTCATGATCGACGGCAAGCCGTTCGAGGTGCGGATGAACGGCAGCGTCACGGTCAACGATTCGGATGCCTACGTGACGTGCGGGCTCGAAGGCTTCGGGATGATCCAGCCGACGCTGTTCATGGTGCTGCCGCACCTGCTCGACGGTTCGCTGGTCGAAGTGCTGCCGGACAGCAATCCGAAGCCGAAGCCGATTTCCATCGTGTATCCGCACAACCGGCATTTGTCGCAGAAGGTGCGCGTGTTTGCGGACTGGATCGCGGAGGTGTTCGAGTCGACGCCGGCGCTGGAGGGTGGGGAGAACTGGCGGGGGAAGGTGGGGGCGGAGGCACGGGATGCGAAGCGCGGAGCGGTGGTGGCGTAGTCGCGGCGCAGCACGCGGCCTGAGGGACGGGCAACGTGCGGCACCGTGTGCGCTGAAGTAATGAAAAAAGCCGCTGTTTCTTTCGAAACAGCGGCTTTTCGCATTTGGTGGCGAATCAGGGATTCGAACCCCGGACCTGCGGATTATGATTCCGTCGCTCTAACCGACTGAGCTAATTCGCCGAAGACCCAAATTATGTCGATCGGCCGGCCGGCTGTCAATACCTTTTTCCATCTTCCCCGAAAAAAGTTGCCGGCGGCCCGTGCCGGCCTCCATCGCGGGCGGGAGCCGGCCAGCGGAAGCAGTGCCTCCGCCGGCCTTTCCCCGCTGCGCAGCCAACATCAATCCTGCGCGTAGATGTCCGAGTCCTTCGTCTCCTTGACGAACAGCAGGCCGATCACGAACGTGGCCAGCGCGATCACGATCGGATACCAGAGCCCCGAATAGATGTTGCCCTTCGCCGCGACGATCGCGAACGCGGTCGCCGGCAGGAAGCCGCCGAACCAGCCGTTGCCGATGTGATAGGGCAGCGACATCGACGTGTAGCGGATCCGCGTCGGGAACATCTCGACCAGCATCGCCGCGATCGGGCCGTAGACCATCGTCACGAAGATCACGAGGATCGTCAGGATCACGATCGTCATCGGCCAGTTGAGTTGCGCCGGGTCCGCCTTGGCCGGGTAGCCGGCCCCCTTCAGCGTCGACGCGAGCGTCTTGTCGAATGCCGCGCCCTGCACCTTCGCGTCGGCCGCCTTGCCGTCGTAGGTCTGGATCACCGTGTCGCCGACCTTGATCTGGGCCGGCGTACCGGCCGGCGCCGCGACGTTCTCGTAGTTCAGGCCGGCCTTCGCGAGCGCGCTCTTCGCGATGTCGCACGAACTCGTGAACTTCGACGTGCCGACCGGGTTGAACTGGAACGAGCAGGCGGCCGGATCGGCGATGACCGTGATCGGCGCCTTCTGCGTCGCGAGTTCGAGCTGCGGGTTCGCGTAGTGCGTGAGCGCCTTGAACAGCGGGAAATAGGTCAGCGCCGCGATCAGGCAGCCCGCGAGGATGATCGGCTTGCGGCCGATCTTGTCCGACAGCGAACCGAAGAACAGGAAAAACGGCGTGCCGATCAGGAGCGCGATCGCGATCAGGATGTTCGCGCTCGCGCCGTCGACCTTCAGCGTCTGCGTGAGGAAGAACAGCGCGTAGAACTGACCCGTGTACCACACCACGGCCTGGCCGGCCGTCAGGCCGATCAGCGCGAGGATCACGATCTTCAGGTTCTTCCACTGGCCGAACGCTTCGGTCAGCGGCGCCTTCGACGTCTTGCCTTCTGCCTTGATGCGCAGGAACACCGGCGATTCGTTCAGTTGCAGCCGGATCCACACCGACACCGCGAGCAGCAGGATCGACGCGACGAACGGCACGCGCCAGCCCCAGCTGCCGAACGCTTCCTCGCCGATGAACGTGCGTACGCCGAGGATCACGAGCAACGACAGGAACAGGCCGAGCGTGGCCGTCGTCTGGATCCACGCGGTGTAGAAGCCGCGCCGGTTGGCCGGCGCATGCTCGGCGACGTAGGTCGCCGCGCCGCCGTACTCGCCGCCGAGCGCGAGGCCCTGCAACAGCCGCATCGCGATGAAGATCACGGGGGCGGCGATGCCGATCGACGCGTAGCCGGGCAGGAAGCCGACCACGAACGTCGAGACGCCCATGATCACGATCGTCACGAGGAACGTGTGCTTGCGGCCGACGAGGTCGCCGAGCCGGCCGAACACGATCGCGCCGAACGGCCGCACCGCGAAGCCGGCCGCGAAGCCGAGCAGCGTGAAGATGAACGCGGCGGTCGGATTGACGCCGGAGAAGAAGCTCTTGCTGATGTAGGCCGCGAGCGAGCCGGCCAGGTAAAAGTCGTACCACTCGAACACGGTGCCGAGCGACGACGCGAAGATCACCTTCTTCTCTTCGCCCGTCATCGGCGAGTGCGAAATTTGCCCGCCTAACGTTGCCATGAATCGTCTCCAAGTCCCTTGATATAGATATGCGGCCGCCGTGGGAGGGGCGGGCCTGTCGACGATTATTGGCACGGAAACTTACGGCCCACTGACTCGCGCGTACAAAACCACTGCGCGTTAACCCGCGTCGAATCGGCCGCTTCGCGCGCCGATCGTGGCGCGAACGGCCGGTAAATCGCCGGTTTCGACGGGGTTGCGCCGATCCGCGGCGGCGCGCGTCAGGGTTAATCCGGGGCGGGGGCGGTCAGCGGCAGGCTGATGCGCACGAGCGTGCCGGCGAGGCGCGGGGCGTGCTGATAGACGTGATCGTCGAGCGTCAGCGTGCCGCCGTGCTGCGTGGCGATTTCGCGCACGATCGCGAGCCCGAGGCCGCTGCCGTCGCCTTCGCGGCCGAGGATCCGGTAGAAGCGCTCGACGACGCGATCGCGCTCGCCGGCCGGGATGCCGGGGCCCGTATCCTCGACTTCGAGATGCACCCGCCGCGCCGCGGGCTCGGCGCGCACGCGCACCGTGATGCGGCCGCCTTCGGGCGTATAGCGGATCGCGTTGTCGACCAGGTTGCCGAGCATCTCGCGCAGCATCACCGGATTGCCGTCGACGTCGAGCGGCGCGTCGTCGTCCGGGCCTTCGTACCCGAGGTCCATCCGTTTCGCGAGCGCGGCCTGCACCCAGTCGCGCACCGTGCGTCGTGCGAGCGCGCCGATCTCGACCGGCTCGAAGGTCAGCCCGCTCGCGCGGTTTTCGGCACGCGCGAGCGCCAGCAGTTGCGTGACGAGCCGCGCGGCCTGCTCGGAGCTCGTCGCGATCTGCTCGAGCGAACGCTGCACGTCGGGCGGCACCGGGTGGCGCAGCGCGAATTCGGCCTGCGTGCGCAGGCCCGCGAGCGGCGTCTTCATCTGGTGCGCGGCGTCGGCGATGAAACGCTTCTGCAGCGCCATGTTCTGTTCGAGCCGCGCGAGCAGGTCGTTGAACGACGTGACGAGCGGTTCGATCTCGGGCGGCGCGCGCTGCGCCTCGACGGGCGACAGGTCGTCGGGTCGTCGCGCGCGGATGTGCGCCTGCAGCGCGTTGAGCGGCGCGAGCCCGCGCGACAGCCCGAACCAGACGAGCAGGATCGCGAGCGGCAGGATCACGAATTGCGGCAGGATCACGCCCTTGATGATGTCGTTCGCGAGCGCGTTGCGCTTGTCGAGCGTTTCTCCGACCTGCACGAGCACGGGCTGCGCGCCGCTCGCCTGCGGCAGCGCGACGGTCGTATATGCGACGCGCACGTCGTTGCCGCGCAGCAGGTCGTCGCGGAACACGACGACGCCCGGCGGCGGGCGGTCCTCGTCGCGCGGCAGCGGCATGTCGGCCTCGCCCGCGACCAGCTCGCCGCGCGTGCCGAGCACCTGGAAGTAGACGCTGTCGATGTTGTCCGCGCGCAGGAAGTCGCGCGTCTGCTCCGGCAGCGTCAGCTCGGCGACGCCGTTGACCGGATGGATCTGCCGGGCGAGCACGTACGCGTTGGTCTCGAGCGCGCGGTCGAACGGGCCGTTCGCGATCGTCTTCGCGACGAGATAGGTGACGGCGATGCTCATCGGCCACAGCAGCAGCAGCGGCGCGAGCATCCAGTCGAGGATTTCGCCGAACAGCGAGCGCGGGCGCGGCGTTTCGGGCGATTCGGTTTCGTCGGGCGGCGCGAACGGGTTCTCGTAGCGGGCGTCGCGCGCGTCGTCGGCAGCCGACGACGGCGCGCCGGTCGGGTGGCGGGAAGGGGAATGGGCCGGCGTGGCCATCGCGGCGCCGTCCGGCGTCAGCGCAGCGGCGTGCCGGCGGCCGCGGGCTGGGGCGCCGCCGTGTCGGCCGGCGTCGCGGGCGCGACCTTCTCGAGGCAATAGCCGAGGCCGCGCACGGTCGAGATCCGCACGCCGCTCGGTTCGATCTTCTTGCGCAGCCGGTGCACGTAGACTTCGATCGCGTTGTTGCTGACTTCCTCGCCCCATTCGCACAGGTGATCGACGAGTTGTTCCTTCGACACGAGGCGGCCGATCCGCTGCAGCAGCACCTCGAGCAGGCCGAGTTCGCGCGCGGAGAGATCGAGCACGTGATCGTTCGCATACGCGATGCGGCCGACCTGGTCGAATGCGAGCGAGCCGTGGCGCACGACCGTCGGGCCGCCGCCGGCGCCGCGCCGGGTCAGCGCGCGCACGCGCGCCTCGAGCTCGTTGAGTGCGAACGGCTTGGCCATGTAGTCGTCGGCGCCGAGGTCGAGCCCCTTCACGCGTTCGTCGACGCTGTCGGCGGCGGTCAGGATCAGCACGGGGAGATTGGAATTGCGCGCGCGCAGGCGCTTGAGCACGTCGAGCCCGGACATTTTCGGGAGCCCGAGATCGAGGATCAGCAGGTCGAAAGTCTGCATCGACAGCGCGGTGTCGGCGTCGACGCCGCTCTTCACGTGATCGACGGCATAGCCCGATTGGCGGAGTGACCGGGTGAGTCCGTCCGCGAGTATGCTGTCGTCTTCGGCGATGAGAATTCGCATGTTGCTGACCGATGCCGGCAGGGCGTTCGCGCCGGCGCGGCTGTCTCCGAAGTTATTCGTGTACAACGCAACCCGCATTGCGGGCTTGCATAAACCACTGTTTTTTTATACAGTGTCTGCATTCGTGGGCAGCGCTTGATGCGGGCGCGCCTCCAACAGACGCTGCTCATCATAGCAAAGGACGATTCATGGAAGATAGCAAGAAGGGCTCCGGGATGACCGCCGAGAAGAGCAAGGCGCTGGCGGCCGCGCTCGCGCAAATCGAGAAGCAGTTCGGCAAGGGCTCGATCATGCGCATGGGCGACGGCGAGGCGGCCGAGAATATCCAAGTCGTCTCCACGGGGTCGCTGGGTCTCGACATCGCGTTGGGCGTCGGCGGCCTGCCGCGCGGCCGGGTGGTCGAGATCTACGGTCCGGAATCGTCCGGTAAAACCACGCTCACGCTGCAGGTCATCGCCGAACTGCAGAAGATCGGCGGCACCGCAGCCTTCATCGACGCCGAGCACGCGCTCGACGTCCAGTACGCGTCGAAGCTCGGCGTGAACGTGCCGGAGCTGCTGATCTCGCAGCCGGACACCGGCGAGCAGGCGCTCGAAATCACCGATGCGCTGGTGCGCTCGGGCTCGATCGACATGATCGTCATCGACTCGGTCGCGGCGCTCGTGCCGAAGGCCGAAATCGAAGGCGAGATGGGCGATTCGCTGCCGGGCCTGCAGGCCCGCCTGATGTCGCAGGCACTGCGCAAGCTGACCGGCACGATCAAGCGCACGAACTGCCTCGTGATCTTCATCAACCAGATCCGGATGAAGATCGGCGTGATGTTCGGCAACCCGGAAACCACGACGGGCGGCAACGCACTGAAGTTCTATTCGTCGGTGCGTCTCGACATCCGCCGGATCGGCTCGATCAAGAAGAACGACGAGGTGATCGGCAACGAAACCCGCGTGAAGGTCGTCAAGAACAAGGTATCGCCGCCGTTCCGCGAAGCGATCTTCGACATCCTGTACGGCGAAGGCATTTCCCGCCAGGGCGAGATCATCGATCTCGGCGTGCAGGCGAAGATCGTCGACAAGGCCGGCGCCTGGTACAGCTATAACGGCGAGAAGATCGGCCAGGGCAAGGACAACGCGCGTGAATTCCTGCGCGAAAATCCGGAAATCGCGCGCGAGATCGAAAACCGCATCCGCGAATCGCTCGGTGTCGTCAGCATGCCCGATGGCGTAGCCAACGAAGCCGAGGCGCTGGACGAAGAAGAGTGATGGTTGCGCGCCGAGGTCGGGCTGGCGAGCCGGAGGAGCACGACACGCCCGAAACGGCGGGTCGCTCCGGCCGGCGAGCCGCACCCTCGGGCGCCAGCCGGCGGGACGCAGGCGGCAACGCCGCGAACCGCACCGCGACGAGGGCATCCGACGATGCCCTCGTTTCGTTTGAGATTGCCGCACCGGACGATCCGTTCGACGACGACGAATCGTTCGACGCACACGATCGCCCCCGCCGTCGGGTGTCCGGTGTCCGCTTCCCGGGCGATCGTGCCCCGGGCGCTCGTGCCCCGGGCGATCGAGCCCCGGGCGATCGCGCAGCCGATGCGCCCGCGACGGAAGATGTCTATACGCGCAGCAGCCAGCATCCGCGCCGCACACGCCGTGCATCCGGCGCATCTTCCGGCGGCGCTGCTTCAAGCGACGCCCCGGGCGCTCGCGAACGCGAGTCGTCGAAGCCGCCGCGGTCGTTGAAGGGGCGCGCGCTCGGCTATCTGTCGAGGCGCGAATACAGCCGCGCGGAACTCGCGCGCAAGCTCGCCCCTTACGTCGGCGAGGACGAATCCGTCGACCCGGTGCTCGATGCGCTGGAAAAGGAAGGCTGGCTGTCCGACGCGCGCTTCGCCGAGAGCCTCGTGCATCGTCGCGCGTCGCGCGTCGGCGTCGCGCGCATCGTCAGCGAACTGAAGCGCCATGCGGTCGGCGACAGTCTCGTCGAAGAGGTGAATGCCCAATTGCGCGAGACCGAGTGGACGCGCGCGCAGGCCGTTTGGCGCAAGAAATTCGGTGCACTGCCGCAAACGCCTGCCGAGCGCGCGAAGCAGGCGCGCTTCCTGGCCGCGCGGGGCTTCTCGAGCGCGACCATCGTGAAGTTGCTGAAGGTCGGCGACGATTTCCCGATCGATGACTGAGCCGCCCGGTCGCGCGCGTGGCGCGCGATTTTGCTGCATCGCAACCGCTTCCGGACAGGCGGGAATACCCGCCGTCGGGGCCGAATGCCTCAAATACCCAATATGCTAAAATCCACGGGTTTTCCTCTTCGGCCTCAACCTCCAGCATGCCGCTATCCGAGCCCGTGCCCCGTCAGTTGCGACATCGACGCGCAATCCGAGCGGAAGCCTACGAGCGCGGCGACGGCTTGTGGGACATCGAAGCCTGCCTGACCGACCACAAGCCGCGCGATGTCGCGCTTGCGTCGGGCATCCGGCCTCAGGGCCTGCCGATCCACGAACTCTGGCTGCGCGTGACCATCGATCGTGACCTCAATGTCGTCGACGCCGAAGCGTCTTCGGAATGGGTGCCCTATCCCGGTCACTGTCAATCCGCTTCCCCCGCCTATCGGGCCCTCATCGGGCTCAACCTCTTCCGCAATTTCCGCCGCAACGCGAACCGGCTGCTCGCCGGCGTCGCAGGCTGTTCCCATCTCACCGAACTGTGCGCCGTGCTGCCGACGGCCGCGATCCAGGCGTTCGCCGGTGATGTATGGAACGTGCGCGAGGAGGGTGGCGAAGGGCCGGACCATGACGGCGTGCACGCCGAACCGCCTTTCCAGCTCGGCCGCTGCCGCGCGCTGCGATTCGATGGCGAGGTCGTGCGGCAGTACTACCCGCGCTGGTATGGCCCGATTCGGCCGGATCTGCCCGGTGAAGGCAGCACGAAGGAATGAACGGAAATCATTCGAAGAAGCGTCTTAAGCGACATTTCATCCAACTCTCAGACTGAAGGGAATCACGCATGAAGATTCACGAGTACCAGGGTAAGGAAATCCTGCGGAAATTCGGCGTCGCGGTACCGCGCGGCAAGCCGGCGTTCTCGGTTGACGAGGCCGTCAAGGTGGCGGAAGAGCTCGGCGGCCCGGTTTGGGTCGTGAAGGCTCAGATTCACGCGGGTGGCCGTGGCAAGGGCGGCGGCGTGAAGGTGGCGAAGTCGATCGAACAGGTGCGCGAATACGCGAACCAGATCCTCGGCATGCAGCTCGTCACGCACCAGACCGGTCCGGAAGGCCAGAAGGTCAACCGCCTGATGATCGAAGAAGGCGCCGACATCAAGCAGGAACTGTATGTCAGCCTCGTCGTCGACCGCATCTCGCAGAAGATCGTGCTGATGGGTTCGAGCGAAGGCGGCATGGACATCGAAGAAGTCGCCGAAAAGCACCCGGAACTGATCCACAAGGTCATCGTCGAGCCGTCGACGGGCCTGCTGGACGCGCAGGCCGACGACCTCGCCGCGAAGATCGGCGTGCCGGCCGCATCGATTCCGCAAGCGCGCGCGATCCTGCAAGGCCTGTACAAGGCATTCTGGGAAACCGACGCTTCGCTGGCTGAAATCAACCCGCTGAACGTCTCCGGCGACGGCAAGGTCACCGCACTCGACGCGAAGTTCAACTTCGACTCGAACGCGCTGTTCCGTCACCCGGAAATCGTTGCGTACCGCGATCTGGACGAAGAAGATCCGGCTGAAATCGAAGCGTCGAAGTTCGATCTCGCGTACATCTCGCTCGACGGCAACATCGGCTGCCTCGTGAACGGCGCAGGCCTCGCGATGGCGACGATGGACACCATCAAGCTGTTCGGCGGCGAACCGGCGAACTTCCTGGACGTCGGCGGCGGTGCGACGACCGAGAAGGTCACGGAAGCGTTCAAGCTGATGCTGAAGAACCCCGACCTGAAGGCGATCCTCGTGAACATCTTCGGCGGCATCATGCGCTGCGACGTGATCGCGGAAGGCGTGATCGCCGGTTCGAAGGCCGTGAACCTGAACGTGCCGCTCGTCGTGCGCATGAAGGGCACGAACGAGGACCTCGGCAAGAAGATGCTGGCCGATTCGGGCCTGCCGATCATCTCGGCCGACAGCATGGAAGAGGCTGCGCAGAAGGTCGTCGCGGCTGCCGCAGGCAAGTAACGCTATCGAATACGCATGGCGGCGCGGCTTGCACGCGACGCCCATCGAACAGAGGTCAAAATACATGTCGATTCTGATCAACAAGGACACGAAGGTCATCACGCAGGGCATTACCGGCAAAACCGGTCAGTTCCATACGCGCGCCTGCCGTGAATACGCAAACGGCCGCGAAGCATTCGTCGCGGGCGTGAACCCGAAGAAGGCCGGCGAAGATTTCGAAGGCATTCCGATCTACGCGAGCGTCAAGGAAGCGAAGGCGGAAACCGGCGCGACCGTGTCGGTCATCTACGTGCCGCCGGCAGGCGCAGCCGCTGCGATCTGGGAAGCGGTCGAAGCCGATCTGGATCTCGCGATCTGCATCACGGAAGGCATTCCCGTGCGCGACATGATCGAAGTGAAGGACCGCATGCGTCGCGAAGGCCGCAAGACGCTGCTGCTCGGGCCGAACTGCCCGGGCACGATCACGCCGGACGAACTGAAGATCGGCATCATGCCGGGTCACATCCACCGCAAGGGCCGCATCGGCGTCGTGTCGCGTTCGGGCACGCTGACGTATGAAGCGGTTGCGCAGCTGACGGCACTGGGCCTCGGCCAGTCGTCGGCAGTCGGTATCGGCGGCGACCCGATCAACGGTCTGAAGCACATCGACGTGATGAAGATGTTCAACGACGATCCGGATACGGATGCGGTCGTGATGATCGGCGAAATCGGCGGTCCGGACGAAGCCAACGCCGCCGAGTGGATCAAGGACAACATGAAGAAGCCGGTCGTCGGCTTCATCGCGGGCGTCACGGCGCCTCCGGGCAAGCGCATGGGCCACGCCGGCGCGCTGATCTCGGGCGGTGCGGATACGGCCGAAGCGAAGCTGGAAATCATGGAAGCGTGCGGCATCACCGTCACGCGCAACCCGTCGGAAATGGGCCGTCTGCTGAAGAAGGCGCTGTAAGTATTTCCATCGGGCTCGTCCTGCAGAAAACGCCGGCTTTGCCGGCGTTTTTTGTTATGCTCCCGCAATGAATTCGTAAGCACCGGGCATGCGTGCTGCATGTGCCGACGATGAACCGGGTCGCCCGCGAGGCGGCCGCTGCCCTTTCCTCACCGCCATGCTCGAATTCCTGACCTCGCTGCACTGGGGCGCCATTCTCCAGATCGTCATCATCGATATCCTGCTCGGCGGCGACAACGCGGTCGTGATCGCGCTTGCATGCCGCAACCTGCCGGCGAACCAGCGGCTGCGCGGGGTCGTCTGGGGCACCGCTGGGGCGATCCTGCTGCGCGTCGCGCTGATCACGTTCGCGGTCGCGCTGCTCGACGTGCCGTTCCTGAAGCTCGGCGGCGGGCTGCTGCTGCTGTGGATCGGCATCAAGCTGATGGCGCCGGCCGCCGACGCGCACGACAACATCAAGCCGGCCGACCGGCTGTGGGATGCCGTGAAGACGATCGTGATCGCCGATGCGGTCATGAGCCTCGACAACGTGATCGCGATCGCCGGCGCGGCCGAGCAAGCCGATCCGTCGCACCGGATCGCGCTCGTGATCTTCGGGCTCGTCGTCAGCGTGCCGATCATCGTGTGGGGCAGCACGCTGGTGCTGAAGCTGCTCGACCGTTTCCCGGTCGTCGTGGCGCTCGGCGCCGGGCTGCTCGGCTGGATCGCGGGCGGGCTGATCGTGAACGACCCGGTCGGCGACCGCTGGCCGGTGCTCGATACGCCGGAAGTGGTTTACGGCGCGAGCATCGTCGGGGCCCTGTTCGTCGTCGCGATCGGTTACGCGCTCAGGAAACGCCGCGACGTGCCGCAGCACTGACTGGCCATCCGGCCGACTGCCGGCTTCGCGGCCCGCTGGCTACGATCGAGACGCCTGCCTTTGTCGGCAGGCGTTTTTCGTTTCCGGAGCCTGCCATGTTCGAAGCCTTTTCCGTTTCCCTGTTCCGTCGCGTTGCCGCCGATCTGCGGCGCGCGAACCGGTCGTCGCCGCGCTGGCGGCTGGCCGGGTTCACGCTGATCGAACTGATGATCGTGCTGGCGATCGTCGGCGTCGTCGCGGCCTATGCGATTCCCGCGTACCAGGATTACCTCGCACGGTCGCGCGTCGGCGAGGGGCTTGCGCTCGCGTCGTCGGCGCGGCTCGCGGTCGCCGACAATGCCGCGAGCGGCGCGAGCCTCGACGGCGGCTACAGCCCGCCGGCCGCGACCCGCAACGTCGAATCGGTTGCGATCGATGGCGCCACCGGCCAGATCACGGTTGCGTTCACCACCCGCGTCGCCGCGGCCGGCACGAATACGCTGGTGCTCGTGCCGTCCGCGCCCGACAAGGCCGATGCGCCCACCGCGCGCGTGCCGCTCAAAAAGGGGGCGATACAGGCGGGCGCGATTGCGTGGGAATGCTTCGCCGCCGGCAAGGACGCGTCGTCGCTGCCGGCGCCCGGCGCCGGGCCGTTGCCCGGTAACGCCGCGACGCTGCCCGCGAAATATGCGCCCGCGGAGTGCCGTGCATAAGGCTGGCGCAGAAGGAGAGCGGCCGCGCATGCGGCCTGCCGGCCGCCGCTTCGGCCGGCCGGGCTGCGGCCCGACGCCGGCACGCGGAGCGACAGCCCCGCACAGAGCGGGGAAAGTTTTGTATAGTGCGCCGGTTGCTGACATCCGGTTCGCTCATGCCTTCTACTTTTTCCCGTTCGTTGTCGCTCGTTGCGCTGGCTGTCGCCCTGATCGTGCCGTACGCGATCACGAATCACACGTATCCGATCCCGACCTTCTATTCGGAGTTTTCCGCGCTGGTGCTGTATCTGCTGGTGGGCGTGTCCGTCGTGCTGCTCGCGCGCACCGGCCGCCCGGCCCAGCCGTTTGCCGCGCCGGCGGCGTTCGCGGCGCCGCTCGGTTTTGCGGCGGTGCTGATCGCGCAGGTCGCGCTGATCCCGCTCAAGGTGCCGTCGATGAACTGGCTGGCGGTCGGCTATCTCGCCGCCGCGCTGGTCGCGATGCAGGCCGGGTATGCGCTGGCGCGCGACGGGATGGCGGAAATCGTGTCGCGGATGATGGCCGGTGCGCTGCTCGTGGGCGGCGTGTTCGCGGTCGGCACCCAGATCGTGCAGCTGTTCCACCTCGAATCGGCCGTCTCGCCGTTCGTCGTGGTGTACAACATCGCGGTCGATCGCCGCCCGTACGGCAACATGGCGCAGGCGAACCACCTGGCCAGCTACATCGCCTTCGCGCTCGCGGGTGCGCTGTATCTGGTGCAGACGCGCCGGCTCGCGGTGTGGGCATGGCTCGCGCTGTCGCTCGTGCTGTCGGTCGGTCTCGCGCTGACGGTGTCGCGCGGGCCGTGGCTGCAGGTCGCGGTGATGGTCGTCGCGGGCTTCTGGATGGCGTGGGTCGAATCGCGCCGCACGCCGGGCAATGCGCGTGCGTGGCTGATACCGGTCGTGCTTGCGGTCGCATTCATCGCGGCGAACGTCGCGGTGCGCTGGGCCAACGTGCACTACCACCTGAATCTCGCGGAGTCGGCAGCCGACCGGATGCGCGATGCCGGGCAGATCGCGCCGCGCCTCGCGCTGTGGAAGTACGGGCTCGCGATGTTCCGCGAGCATCCGCTGCTCGGGGTCGGCTGGGGCGAATTCCCGTCGCATCAGTTTGCGCTCGTGCGCACGCTCGGCGGCGTCGAGATCGCGAACAACTCGCACGACATCTTCATCGACCTGCTCGCGAAGTCCGGTCTCGTCGGGCTCGGCGTGCTCGCCGTCACGCTCGTCATGTGGTTCGTGCGTGCGGTGCGGGCGCCGCAGTCGAGCATGCGCGTGTTCGGCTTCGCGCTGATCGGCATCCTGCTGATGCATGCGCTGGTCGAGTATCCGCAGCAATACATGTTCTTCCTCTTGCCGGCGATGTTCGTGATCGGGCTGCTCGAGGTGAAGCCGCTGCGTATCCTGCCGGGGCGTGCGGCATTCGGGCTGTTCGCGGTGCTGTCGTTCGGCGGCGTGCTGGCGGCGGTGCCCGTGCTGCGCGACTACCAGCGCGCGGAAGTGCTCTATTACGGCAGCAGCCCGGCCGCGCAGTACCGCGATGCGCCGTCGCTGCTGTTCGGCGCGTGGGGCGATTACGGTGCGGCGACGCTGCTCACGATTTCGTCGGACAACCTGCCGCTCAAGCTCGCCGCGCACGAGCGCGCGATCGCGCTGCTGCCCGGCGAGACGGTGCTGCGCCGCTATGCGGTGCTGCAGGCGCTGGCCGGCCGCGAAGCGGACGCGCTCGATACCGTCGCGCGCCTGCATGTGTTTGCGAAGGAATTGAAGGACTGGCCGCAACAGCTGGCTGCGTTGTACAAGCTGTGCGATCAGGAGCCGGCGCTGAAGACGTTCAGGGCGGCCGTCGTCGCGAAGTACGGCGAAGCGCCGGCCGACGAGGGCGACGATTCGGACGACGACGATTCGGATTGACGCGTGTCGTGCACGCCGGAACGGGGAATTCCGGCGTCTACCGCGCCGCGCTGACGGCGGCCGACGTCGGAGCAAGACGGCCGCCCGGCGCATAGCGCGCCAATCCGGTCGGGTATCGATTACGTCGCGGATCGCGCGGATTCCAGCCGAATGGGCGGCGATTCGCGTCAACCATTGTCAAATCGCCGCCGCTGACCGGGCGGCGCGTGCACAATGCGCGAAAGCGCTCGCGTGCCCGCCGGCGCGGCGCGTAGCCGGTGTGAATACGGAGAATGTCCAGGCTATCCGGGCATTCCGCCGAGCAGGATCGCGGTCGAGCATTGCTCGGCCGCGCGGCCGTAACGGGGCGCCGGTCCGATGGCCGCGGCGCGGTGCGACACACGCGATGCGGCCGGCGAAAGGCTGCCGGCGCGCGACGCATGTGCCCAGAACAGTGCTGAAGAACGACATTCGACCATGGCCCTTCGCTCGACCTACCTGATCCTGCCCGCCGTCGCGGTACTGCTTTCCGGCTGCGCGATGCTGTCGTCGTCGCAGGAAAGCAAGCTGACCTGCCATATCCCCCGGGCCGTCTATCCGGATAGCGCGAAACCGCTCACGCGTCCGGTTACCGTGCTCGTGCGCGCGCTGATGACGACGTCCGGCGAAGCGCAGAACGTGACCGTGACGACGAGTAGCCGCAACGCGGCGGCCGATCGCGCGGCCGTCGAGGCGATGACGCACGCGACTTGCGCGCAGACTGGCGCGACCGCGAATCCTTTCCTGCTGACGCAACCGTTCGTGTTCGAGCCGCAGCGCGGGCAGTGACGGGCGGGCTGCGCGCCGATGGCCGCACCGTTGCACGCGGCCACCGAAAGTCGATCCGTGCGGCCGCCGAGCCGTGCGCTCGATGTGCGCTGCCGCGGAGCCGGCACCCGAATCGCGACGGCGGTCCGCGGCAATCGCATCGGAACGGTCAGAACTGCCGCTTCTTGAGCGTATAGGCGACCAGCGAATACAGCGTGTTCGTTTGGGCGTTGAAATATCCGCCCTGAGCCGGTTTCTCCCTGCTCGAGTTCCAGGTCTTCCCGCCGTCGCTGCTGACGAACGTGAGATCGAGCGGTGTGCCGTTGCGGCTGGCGTCGGTTGCGTAGACGAGCAGCAATCCGTCCCGGCCGACGCTCAGACTATCGAGCGTCAGTGCGTCGTCAAACGAATGCAACTGGCGCACCTGCTCGGGTTCGCCGTTCGTCCAGGTCGAAATGGCGCCGACGCGTTTTCCCTTGTCGGCGGGATTATCGAAATTGCGCGGTTCGCCGAGGCGCGACAGCGCGTAAAGCGCATAGTGATTCGACGCGGTTGGAGACGAGGACAGGTTGACGACTACCTGTTCGGGCAAAACGGCCTCCAGGGCGAACCCGGATTGCTCCCAGCCCAGCCGATAGACGACGCTTCCGGCGGTAGCATGCTCGGATTTCTCGACGTGGTATGCCACGCGCAAGGTACCGTCCGGGCCGAGGTCGATGCCGTCAAAGGTGCGGCGGGGTTTGCCGGCCTCCGCAGCACCCGGTGGCAGTTGGATTTCCCGCCACGATTGACCGCCGTCGGACGTGCGCCACACGTGCGGGCCCCAACCGATCGCATAGCCGCGCTGCGGATCCAGAAAGAGCAGGCGACCGATGTTCCGATCTTCGGGCCACGCGAGCTGTACCCAGTCGCGTCCGCCGTTGGACGACTTCCAGAGCTTGGTCACGTGCGGCGTCAGCCCGTCGGCAGGCTGAGGCGACTTGTAGTCCATCCAGCCGGTGCTGATGAATTCGACCGTCCAGTCCTTGGCGTGCCACCAGGCGGCGGTCTGGCCCACCTGCTTGAAATGGCGCGTCATGTCGCCGTTCACCGGGCCGCGCCAGAATTCGACCGACGTCCGGTTCAGCGTTTCGCGACTGTCGCTCATCCAGGCTTCGGCCGGCTCGGCTTTTTCCTTGTCCTTCCATTCCGCGTACGGTTTGAACGTGATTTCAGGATCGCTGATCTTCAGCGTGATCGCCTCGTTTCCCGATATCACGAAGTCGCCTCCGCCGTAAGGCTTGCTGTTCTTCATGAAAGTGTTGGAAACGACCTGCCAGTCATTCGACATAGATGAGAACCCGACAATCAAGACAATGAGCACGACTGCCGCACCGAGCGACAGCTTCAGGAATTTTTTCGTCATTTCATTTCGGCATCAGTTTTTCGATTGCCTGTGCAACAGGGTCGATGACATGTTCGTTGACGGCATCACCGGCCTTTTTCGCATATTCGACGGTATTGTCGACGTACTGTTTGCCCACGCCGACACCGCTGTCGAATGCCTGGGAGAATGTCCTGAGATCACCCCATTCCTGGGCGTTGGGTTGCTTCAGGATGTAGTACATATCGACAGGCCCGAGCCCGGCCAGACCGCCGTCGAGATAGGCGAGAGGGTGGGTCTTGAACGCGTACGTCTTGAAGGTGTCGTCATCCAGTTCGAGCGCGTACTGCGGCACGTTCATCTCGCAACCGCCGCTGTTCGGCTTCTTGCCCCTGATCGAAATGGTGTCGCCGCGCATGTTCTGCTGCAAACCCTGTTCCAGATAATGCTGCAGGAACCAGCGTGCGCTCGCAAGCCACGCCTTGCCTTTGTCGCTCAATTGCGGGAGCAGGTATTTGCCGTAATTCGAGCAATAGTAGTAACCGTAGCTGACGTAATATCCCGGCGGCTTATGTCCGCATCCGATATGACGCATCATGAAATTGCCGTGGCGGGACCAGTCGGAATCGGTGCTTTCGGCTTGTATCAGGTTCTCCCGCCGATGCAGCAGTTCACGGGCAACTTTCGTGTCTTTCCACGGATCCCATGACGTCGCGAATTTCTTGACGGTTGCCCAGATACTCGACGTGCTGACTTTTTCGACCGTTTCCCAGTACTCGCCATGCAGCGGCCGGTAGTAGTACGGGCACGTTCCGATAATGGAATCCGCCGCCGGCGTCACATGCTTGTCGCAGATGTTGATCTGTACCTTCGGCCGATCCTGGTATCCCGTCGGGGTGAGCATCGCCGCACCGGTTCCGAGCACCTTGTCCTGTTGTCCGTCAGCCATTCGATTTCCCCAGAAACTTGACGACGACGTCGTGCGGCACGTGGCTCTGCGTGAGCTCTGTCTCGCCTGCCGCGTTGGTGACGCCTTCCGAGATCAGCTGTCCGTTCGAGAACATCTGGTACCGCGTGTTCGCGACCGGGATGTCGGTGCCGGCCCAGTGCGCGATGAACGCCTGGTCGTAGTTGCCGTTGGAGTTCGGCAGCGTCGGCATCGCTTGCGACAGGTGGGTGGGGCCGCTGAACGCATGCTGCGCGCCCTTGATGTCGATCTTGCCGGGCGCATGCACCTCGATGTTGCCGTTCGCGATGCGGATATAGGCGCCGCCGGACGTCAGCAGGATTTCCTTCGCCGCGGCGCCTTCGACCGACTGCGTGACGGCGATCAGCTTCAGCGCCTTCTGCGCGGTCAGCTCGATGTTGTCCGCGTGCGCCTGCACTTCGACCTTGCCCTTGCCGGCGAACAACTTCATCCCCGCGTTTTGCGCGAACAGGCTGATCCGGTCGAGGACACTGGCGACCAGCGATTTCCCGGCGGCGACGTGCGTGCTTTGTCCGCTGACGAGGTTGATCTGCTGGTCCGCGGCAAATTGCGCGGATTGCTGCGTGGACATCCCGATGCCGGCCGGGCTGCCGAACAGCATGACCGGCTCCTTGAACGCATTCGCGCTGCCGGTTCCGCCGCCGGCCGTCCGCCCGCCCGACGTGCCGCCGCTCACGCTGTTCCGCGTCGCATCGGCGAACTGCTTCAGTGCCGAGTGGCCGGGGGCGAGCGACTCGCCCTGATGCTGCGCGCTGACCTGCGACATCGCGTCGATCAGTCCTTCCGCGCGCACGAGCTGCTCCCGCGTCTCGTCGACGTCGAGCGGCTGGCTTGCCGCCTGCTTCGGATGCGTCGTGACGTACAGCCCGCGGTTCGCGCGCACGGCGCCGTAGGCGTCCGAGCGCAGGTCGAAGCCGCTGCCGAGATAGCTGCCGCGGTTGTTGCCCGCGTGGTCGATCAGGTAGCCCAGATGCAGATGTGCGTTGGTCTGGCTGCTGTACAGGTGCACGCGGTTCTGCGACGTCGCGTCGTCCAGTACCAGCTGGTTGTAGCCGGCGCCCGCATATTCCTTTGACCGGTATCCGGACAGGATCCCGTTGCTGTGCCATTGCGGACTCGTCGCGCCGTTGTAGACCTTGCCGACGATGATCGGACGATCGCAGTCGCCGCCGACGAAGTCGACCAGCACTTCCTCGCCGCTGCGGTGCGGGTGAACGGCGCCGTAGCCGTTGCCCGAATCGGACGACGTGGCGCGGAGCCAGCACGATGCCTTTTCGTCGCCGTCGTTCAGGCGGTCCCAGTGGAAGCGGACCTTGACCCGGTTGAGCGCGTCCGTGTGGACCTCTTCGCCCTGCGGGGCGACGACGATCGCGGATTGCAGGTGCATCGGCGGCTTCGCATGCTCGAACGGGCTGCGGAACGGCACCGTCGTGCGCTGCGCTTCGATGCGGATCTGATAGAAGCCCTCCGTGCCGTCGGGATGACGCACACGCGACAGCGGAGTATCGCCTGCCTGCACGATGCGGCCGATCTCGGCTTGCAGACTGTGCGGGAAAACGGCCGACTCGTCGGCCACGGGCAGGTTGTTGACGATGACCCACGTCGTCTCGATCACCGCGAATTCGCGTTGACCGGCATCGTCCTTGTCGTGTTCGGGATGATCGGCGAACGCGAACGTGCGTCCCGCGTCCATGCGCCGCACGCCGCCGACACCATGAAAGCGCTTCGCTTGCGATTCCTGTTCTTCCATCCAGATCTTCGACAGATGGTCGCCGCGCGACTGCTCGGGATACGTGTACGCACCCGTGTATTCGTAGACTTCGAGCTGCCCCGGCAGGTCGCCCTGGTTCGCGATCGTCGGCGTGTGGGTGGCCTTCGGATTCGACGCGGTGGGCGGCTGCTTGTAGTCGAACGTGCGCGTGGCGCGCGCGACGCTGCGCAGCGTGCGCGTACCGGTGAACTGGACGAGCGTGTCGGCTTCGTCGCCCGTGCCCGCGTGATGAAAGCGCACGGTTCGCGGCGACAGCGCGGGCAACGCATCGAGGCGATCGACGATGACGAGCCGGTGCGACCTGCCGTCGTTGTCCTGTTCCCAGAAACCGTACAGGCCTTCCGATTCCATCAGGCGATGCACGAAATTCCAGTCGTCCTCGTATTGCATGCAGAACGAGCGCGACGGCAGCGGCCGGGAGAGCTGGAACGTGAAGCGGCCCTGGGCCTGCGGGTGCTGGTTCAACACGTCGGCGATGATGTCGTCGGCCGACCGGTCCTGCCAGATGCGCTGATCGCGGCGGAACTTCAGGAAGTGCAGGAACGATGCAAAGACGATCTGGTAGTGCGTGACGCCGCTGTCCGATCCGAGCCGGCGGACCGCATGCGCATAGCCGTGGTGTGGCGCGTACGATTGGTCGGCCTGCTGGATCCAGAGCGTCACCGGCTGCGCGATCAGTTTCTTGAGTTCGACGTCGTCGGATACCGACACGGTATCGACGGTGAACTCGAAATGGCGCCCGAGCCGCGACCGGCCCGCGACCCGCTGCGGCAACAGGACGTCAGGGCCGAGCGGGGTATCCAGCTTGACGAGGCGCGCGTGCTGGACCGGTCCGGCCAGCAACGCGCTTCTTAACGCTTGCGAATTCATCACCAGGGCTCGCTTTGTTGTGCTGTTTTGCTGGTTCGCACGCTCTCTCGTGCGGAATCCGGTAATTGTATGAGATAAACGGTTTTATCTCGAATTTGCGGGCCGGCTGCGCCCTGGCCGTTCAGCCCGCCGCGTCTTCCGCCTTCCAGTCCCCCGACTTCCCGCCGCGCTTCTCGCGCACGCTCACGTCGGTGATCACCATCCCGCGGTCGACCGCCTTGCACATGTCGTACACGGTCAGCAGCCCGACCTGGACGGCCGTCAGCGCTTCCATCTCGACGCCGGTCCGGCCGAACGTCTCGACCTGCACGACGCAATGCACGCCCGGCAGCGCGTCGTCGAGTTCGAAGTCGACGGCCACGCGCGTCAGCGCGAGCGGGTGGCACAGCGGAATGAGATCGGCCGTGCGCTTCGCGCCCTGGATCGCCGCGATGCGCGCGACGCCGAGCACGTCGCCTTTCTTGGCCTTGCCGTCGCGGATCAGCGCGAACGTGGCCGGCAGCATCCGGATCGTGCCGCGCGCGATCGCGATGCGCCGCGTTTCCTGCTTGTCGCCGACGTCGACCATGTGCGCATGGCCGGCGGCATCGAAATGGGTGAGTCCTGACATGTCTTCCTCTCGTGGAACGGCGTGCGCGCGCACGTCCGTCGATCCGGCTTCGCGGTCGGCCGCGCTTCGAATCCCGTACCGGCGCGACGAACCGATCCAACCGCGCAGCGGGCGCCTATCATAGCAGCGGCGTTCGCGTTGCCGGACGCGCAGATGACGCATGCGCGGCAGGGGACAGTCGTCGCGGCGCCGGTACAATGACCCGAATATTCAGACCAAACGCCGCGATGCGCGCCGCGCGCGCGGGACGGCGTCGTATTCATCCTGCCATGCGTGTCAAACAGTTGCTTGCCGTGTCGCTGTCGGCCGCGCTTGCGCTGCCGCCGGGCGGCCATGCGCAGAGCGCCGCCGCGCCGCCGCTCGAGCCGGCAGCGGGCGGCGCGACGTCGATATCCACCGTGCCGTCCGGCATCGCGACCGGCGTGTTCGGCACGTACGGCGGCGCGGAGAGCCGGTTCTCGGGCGCGGACGGTGCGTCGGCGCCGGTCGCGAGCCTGCGCGCGCCGCTGCGTGCGCTGGAGCTGCCCGATCTTGGCGACGGCTCCGGCGGCGCGCTGACGCCGCGGGCCGAGCGCCGGCTCGGCGAGCGCGTGATGCGCGAGGTGCGGCGCGATCCCGACTATCTCGACGACTGGCTCGTGCGCGACTACCTGAACGCGATGGCGGCGCGGCTCGCGGCCGCGGCGGCGGCGCGCTACATCGGCGGCTACACGCCCGACTTCGACCTGTTCCCGGTGCGCGATCCGCAGATCAACGCGTTCTCGATGCCGGGCGGCTTCATCGGGATCAACAGCGGGCTGGTGGTGACGACGCAGACCGAGTCGGAGCTCGCATCTGTGGTCGGCCACGAGATGGGGCATGTGCTGCAGCGGCACATCGCGCGGATGATCGGCGCGAGCGAGAAGAGCGGCTACACGGCGCTCGCGACGATGCTGCTCGGCGTGCTGGCCGGCGTGCTCGCGCGCAGCGGCGATCTCGGCAGCGCGATCGCGATGGGCGGGCAGGCGTACGCGGTCGACAACCAGCTGCGCTTCTCGCGTTCGGCCGAGCGCGAGGCCGATCGCGTCGGCTTCCAGTTGCTCGCGGGAGCCGGCTACGACCCGTATGGGATGCCGGGCTTCTTCGAGCGGCTCGATCGCGCGTCGATGGGCGATGCGGGCGTGCCGGCCTACGCGCGCACGCATCCGCTGACCGGCGAGCGGATTGCGGACATGGAGGATCGTGCGCGCCGCGCGCCGTACCGGCAACCGCGCCAGTCGGCCGAATACGGGTTCGTGCGCGCGCGGCTGCGCATCCTGCAGAACCGGGCGCCGACCGACATCTCGGCCGAGGCGCGCCGGATGCAGCTCGAGATCGACGATCGCACCGCGCCGAACGTCGCGGCGAACTGGTACGGCATCGCGCTCGCGAACACGCTGCTCGGCCAGTACGATGCGGCGGACAAGGCGCTCGCGTCGGCGCGCGGCGCGTTCGACGAGCGCGGGCGGCGCGACGACGATCCGGCCACCCGTTCGCCGAGCCTCGACGTGCTGGCCGCCGACATCGCCCGCCGCGCGGGCCGGACCGACGACGCGGTACGGCTGTCGGCGCTCGCGCAGCGGCACTGGCCGGCGTCGCACGCGGCGATCGTCGCGCACCTGCAGGCGCTGATCGCCGCGCGCCGCTTCGCCGACGCGCAGACGCTCGCGCGGGCGCAGGCGAAGGCCGACCCCGAACAGCCGGACTGGTGGGATTACCTCGCGAAGGCGAGCGACGGCAAGGGCGACGTGCTCGCGCGGCGCCGCGCGCTGGCGGAGAAACTGGCGCTCGACGGCGCGTGGCCATCGGCGATCCGGCAACTGAAGGAAGCGCGCGACGCGAAGGACGTGTCGTTCTACGAGCAGTCGATCATCGGCGCGCGGCTGCTGGAATTCGAGGCGCGCTACAAGGAAGAGCGCGACGACGAGAAGAACGGCCGCGGGTAGCGGCCATCGCGCGGCGAACGCGGCCGGTGCCGCCGCGGCTCACTGGTCGCTGTCGGCCGCGTCGCGCGCGCGGCGCGCCGGGCTGGCGACGTAGCCGAACCGTGCCGGTACGTCGGCGCACGCAATGCTGCCGAGCGGCAGCGTACGGCCGTCGCGCCAGCGCAGCACGGGCGGCTCGGCATCGAAATCCGCGTGATCGGCGAACAGCCCGAGGTCGTGATCGTGCAGCGCCGCGATGCGCGCGGGCGTGCCGGCGTCGCGAAACAGCACGCCGCCGCCGTCGTCGAGCCACGCTGCCTCCGGCTTGAACGGGGCGCCCGTCTGGTCGGTGAGCGCAAGCTGCCCGTCATGCTCGGCGAGCCGCACGACCCACGGCGTATAGGCGAGTTCGACGTACACGCGCTGCGGCCCGTTCTGGAAGAACCACTGGCCCTGCGCGTCGCATGCGTAGTTGCGGCCGATGAACGCGTTCAGCGCCGCATGCCGGATCGGCGAACCGAGCTCGCCGGCCGCCTGCGCGGCGTCGTCGCGCAGCCGCCATGCGCCGCGCCGATCGAGCAGCAGCCAGCCGGTGCAATGCGGCACGTTCGGCCATTTGGCGAGCGCCTGCCTGACGATGTCATCCATGGTCGACGAATTTCGAGCAATAGCCGAACACCCGCGCCGACAGCCAGTCGAGGCGGCCGGGGAACGGCCCGGTCATGAAGCCCGCGTGGCCGCCGTGCGCGGGCTGGTCGAGCTCGACGGCCGGCGACACGTCGGCCGGGCCCGGCAGCGCCGATTCGGGCAGGAACGGGTCGTTGCGGGCGTTGAGGATCAGCGTGGGCACGTCGATCGCGCGCAGCAGCGGGCGCGTCGTCGCCTGGGTCCAGTAGTCGTCCGCGTTCGCGAAGCCGTGCAGCGGCGCGGTCACGACTTCGTCGAAGTCGCGCATCGTCACGGCCCGCAGCATCGCGTCGCGGTCGAACAGCCCCGGATACTGTTCGAGTTTCGCGAGCCCCTTGCGTTTGAGCGTCTTCAGGAAGCTGCGCGTGTAGACCATCGCGAAGCCCTGCGACAGCGCGCGGCCGCCGGCATGCACGTCGATCGGCGTCGAGATCGCGGCGGCGGCGCGCACGATCGACGTGTCGCTGCGATGCTCGCCGAGCCAGCGCAGCAGCACGTTGCCGCCCAGCGACACGCCGGCCACGACCAGCGGTCCGCGGTGCTGCGCGGCGAGCCGGCGCAGGATCCAGTCGACCTCGGCGCTGTCGGCGAGATGGTAGAAGCGCGGCTGCCGGTTGATCTCGCCGCTGCAACTGCGGAAGTGCGGGACGACCGCGTGCCAGCCGTGCGCGCGCGCGGTGGCCATCATCGCGAGCGCGTAGTGCGAGCCGGAGCTGCCTTCGAGGCCGTGGAACAGCACGAACAGCGGCGCGTCGGGCGCCGGCGCCGCGCTGTCGAGGTGCGCGACCCAGTCGAGGTCGATGAAGTCATGGTCGGGCGTTTCCCATCGCTCTCGCCGATAACCGACTACCGGCCGCCGCGCGAACAGCGCGGGCACGATGGTTTGCACATGGCTGTTGGGCAGCCAGCGCGGTGCGCGATAGCGCAATGAATCGTCGTCGGGGGCCGGGGGCCCGGTCAGCGGCGAGGTGGGCGGAGAAGCCGTACTCATGATCGCCCCGCTAATGCGTTGCTTCGTTTTTCGTCAGTGCAGCGGACCCTGCCCGTGACGGATCTTCGCGGCGAATTGTCCGGCCGCTCGTTCAGGAATCGGGCTCGCGTGGATGTGCGCGATGCGCCATTCGCCACGTTCGTGGATCATCACGTACGTCGCGAAAACCATGTCGGGTTCGGCCGTCAGGTCGGCCTGCTGATGTGCTTCGGCGATCGTATAGACGACCGTGCCGAGGCTGTCGTACACGCGGATGTCGAGCGGCTCGATCGTGACGGGGCGCGTCGCGAGGCGATTGCCCAGCCCGCTGCGGATCTGGTCGAGGCCGTGCAGATGCTCGCCGTCCGCCCACACGCAGCTGGCGAAATCCTCGTCGATCCACAGCGCCAGCAGCGCGTCGAGATTGGCATCCGCGACGGCCTGGTAGTAGGCGTTCAGCGTATCGGCGGCAGCTTCGAACAGGCGGGCAAAACGTGGCATCGGGGTGGTCTCTCGCGCGCATCGCGCGCCGTATTCAGCACGGCGGCCCGGATCGAGCCGCCGTGCACCGGTGAATCGGATTGCCCGGCGCGCCGTGCGACGCTGCCGGTCAGGGTCAGCGCTGCCCGACGAGCATGCCGCGCAAATCGCCGAATACCTGCTCGGGACCGAGTTCGCGCAGGCACTTCAGGTGGCCGAGCGGGCACTCGCGTTCGAAGCAGGGACTGCATTCGAGATGTAACCATTGTACCTTCGCCAGGTCCGACAGCGGAGGGGTATGGCGCGGATCGGTCGATCCGTACAACGCGACGAGCGGCCGGCGCAACGCGGCGGCGACGTGCATCAGCCCAGAATCGTTGGTGACGACCGCGTTCGCGCGCGCGATCAGCGCGCACGCCTCGGACAACGACGTCTGCCCGCACAGGTTGCGCACGTTCGGCGCGTGGTCGGCGATCGCCTGCGCGGCGGCCGAATCCTTCGGCGAGCCGAGCGCGACGATCTGCGTATACGGGAACGACTGGTGGACGATGGTCGCGAGCGACGCGAAGTGCTCGGGCGGCCAGCGCTTGGCCGGGCCGTATTCGGCGCCGGGACAGAACACGACGAGCGGCTTGCGCGTATCGAGATTGAAACGTGCGGACACGCGCGCCGTCTCGTTCAGGTCGGCGTCCAGGCGCGGCGCGGGCAGCGTCTTCATCGACTCGGGCAGCTTCGCGCCCGGCGCGTACGCGAGCGCCGCGTAATGGGTCGTCATCGGCGGCCGCTCGCCCGACTTGTCGGGGTTCGCGTGCCGCACGTTCAGCAGCCCGTAGCGGTGCTCGCCCGTATAGCCGATGCGCAGCGGAATGTTCGCGAGCCACGGGATCACCGCGGACTTCAGCGAATTCGGCAGCACGTACGCCGCGTCGTAGCCGACGTCGCGCAGGTCGCTCGCGAGCTGCCAGCGGCGCAGCAGCTGCAGCTTGCCGTGCGCGAGATCGGTCGCGTAGACATCGTGGATCTCGGGCATCCGCTCGAGCACGGGCGCGACCCAGGAGGGTGCGACGGCATCGATCGCGATGCGGGGATGGAGCTTTTTCAGCAGCGCAAAAAGCGGCTGCGCCATCAATGCGTCACCGATCCAGTTCGGTGCGATAACCAGCGCTCGACGCATCAGGTCGACTTCCGATGTCGTAATGAAGCACGGCGCACGGGCGCCGCGTTCGGGTTGCCAGAATGGGGAAGGGCGGCGCGCCGGACTGCCGGCTGCGCCGCCTTGCGGGTCGGCGGGCCGTCAGGCCCGGCCGCCGGGGCTCAGTGACCCTTGACGACCTCGCCGTCGCGCAGCTTGTAGCGCGTGCCGCAGTACGGGCAGCGCGCCTCGCCGTGCGATACGTCGATGAAGACGCGCGGGTGCGCATTCCAGCGCGTCATGGCCGGGTTCGGGCAGTAGGCGGGAAGATCCTTGGCCGTCAGCTCGACCAGCGGCATTTCCTTGATTTCGCTCATGAGACTTTCTCTTATCACTCTTGTGTGGGGCGGTCGGTGGCGCGGCGCGCTCAGACCTTCGTCAGCCAGTGCGCGTACTTCGCGTTCTTGCCCGACACGATATCGAAAAACGCCGACTGGAGCTTTTCCGTGACGGGGCCGCGCGCGCCGCTGCCGATCGTGCGGTTGTCGAGTTCGCGGATCGGCGTGACCTCGGCGGCCGTGCCGGTGAAGAACGCTTCGTCGGCCGTGTAGACCTCGTCGCGCGTGATGCGCTTCTCGATGACCTCGATGCCGGCGTCCTTCGCGAGCGTGATGACCGTGTCGCGCGTGATGCCGTCGAGGCAGGACGACAGGTCGGGCGTGTACAGCTTGCCGTTGTTCACGAGGAAGAAGTTCTCGCCGGAGCCTTCGGACACGTAGCCGTCGACATCGAGCAGCAGCGCTTCGTCGTAGCCGTCGGCCGTCGCTTCCTGGTTCGCGAGAATCGAGTTCACATACCAGCCGGATGCCTTCGCACGCACCATCGACACGTTCACGTGGTGGCGCGTGAACGACGACGTCTTCACGCGGATGCCCTTCGCGAGGCCGTCCTCGCCGAGGTACGCGCCCCACGGCCACGCGGCGATCGCGACGTGGATCGTATTGCCCTTCGCGGCCACGCCGAGCTTTTCCGAGCCGACCCAGATGATCGGGCGCAGGTAGCACGACTCGAGATGGTTCTCGCGCACGACCGCGAGCTGCGCGGCTTCGAGCGTTTCGCGGTCGAACGGCACGTCCATCTGGAAGATCTTCGCCGAATTCAGCAGGCGTTTGGTGTGCTCGCGCAGGCGGAAGATCGCGGTGCCGCCGTCGGCCGTCTTGTACGCGCGCACGCCCTCGAAGACGCCCATGCCGTAGTGCAGCGTATGGGTCAGGACGTGGATCTTGGCGTCGCGCCAGTCGATCAGCTTGCCGTCCATCCAGATCTTGCCGTCGCGGTCGGCCATTGACATAGGATTCTCCTGGAAGCGGTGATGTGCTGCGGGTGGTGTGCAGCGTTGAACCGGAAAGACGCTTATTTTAGCGTCATTTGGGGACGATCCGGTCGGGCGGCACGGGGCCGGCGCTATAATCGTCCGGTACCGATTCCAATAACGATGGGTCGCACGGCAGGAGGCGCCGGCGTCCCGACGAACCGCCCGCTGCGGCCCGCTTTCCGATGCTCGCTCGATTGTCCGCCACCGACCGCTTCGCGCTGATCCAGGGCGCGCGCGACTATTCCCCGACACTGATGGCGATCCTGTCCTGGGGGCTCGTCACCGGCATCGCGATGAGCAAGTCCGTGATGACGCTCGGGCAGGCGAGCGCGATGTCGCTGTTCGTCTACGCGGGCTCGTCGCAGCTCGCGGTGCTGCCGCTGCTCGCGGCGAAGCTGCCGATCTGGACCGTGTTGCTCACGGCCGCGATGGTCAACCTGCGCTTCGTGATCTTCAGCGCCGGGCTGGCGCCCCATTTTTCCTACCTGCCGCTGTGGCGGCGCCTCGCGATCGGCTATTTCAACGGCGACGTGATCTATCTGCTGTTCCAGAAACAGGGCTTCGCGTACGGCCGCGTGCCGGGCAAGGAAGCGTATTTCTGGGGGATGGCGCTCGCGAGCTGGGCGTCGTGGCAGGTGTCGTCGCTCGCCGGCATCCTGCTCGCGAGCGTCTTTCCCGCGAGCTGGGGGCTGGAGCTGGCCGGCACGCTCGCGCTGATCCCGATCATGGTGTCGGCGGTCGCGAACCGCTCGACGCTCGCGGCCGTCGCGGTCGCGGGCATCGTGTCGCTGATCGCGTTCGACCTGCCGTACCGGCTCGCGCTCCCGATCGCGGTGCTCGCCGCGCTCGCGGCCGGCTGCGCGGCCGATTTCTTCGTCGAGCGCGCCGACTGGCGGCGCATCCGGACCGAAACCGTGCACGAAAAGGACATCGAATGAGCGCGACCGAGATCTGGATCGTCATCGTCGGGATGACGATCGTCACGGCCGTCACGCGCGCGCTGTTCCTGATCGGCGGCGAGCGCACCGTGCTGCCCGAACGCGCGCAGCGCGCGCTGCGCTACGCGCCGGCCGCCGCGCTGGTCGCCGTCGTGTTGCCCGACGTGCTCGAAACGCCGGCCGGACTGTCGTTCGGGCTGTCCAATCATCCGTTCTACGCGGCGCTCGCCGGCCTCGGCTGGTTTTTGTGGCGGCGCAGCATGCTCGGCACGATCGTCATCGGGATGCTCGTGTTCACCGCACTGCGGCTGATCTTCTGATGCACCGCCCTTCCGGCCCGATCACTGCCGGCCGGCTGTGCGCCTGTCTTGCTGCGATGCGGCAATTCGTCCGTTCCGGCGCGCGATCCCAAATAGGCGGAATTCGCCGTCGCACGGGTCAGTCTGCCGGATGGATCGGCTAGAATGCCCGTTCGAGATTTTTTACCCGTGCGCGTCTTGCGAACCGCCAGCCACGGCCGCATCCGGCGCCCTTTCGCGGCAGCCCGCGCACGTCCAGCGTGAACCCCCTTTCCCCATCCACCACTTCAATCTGTTCAACATGAGCCAAGTCAAGCGTCTTACCGACCTGATCGCCGCCGGCCAGCTCGCCGGCAAGCGGGTGTTCATCCGCGCCGACCTGAACGTCCCGCAGGACGACCAGGGCAACATCACCGAGGACACGCGCGTGCGTGCGTCCGTGCCGGCCATCCAGGCCGCGCTCGACGCCGGCGCGGCGGTGATGGTCACGTCGCACCTCGGCCGTCCGACCGAAGGCGAATTCAAGCCGGAAGACTCGCTCGCGCCGGTCGCGAAGCGTCTCGCCGACCTGCTCGGCCGCGACGTGCCGCTCGTCGCGAACTGGGTCGAGAACGGCGTGAACGTCGCGCCGGGCCAGGTCGTGCTGCTCGAGAACTGCCGCGTGAACAAGGGCGAGAAGAAAAATTCGGACGAGCTCGCGCAGAAGATGGCGAAGCTCTGCGACGTGTACGTGAACGACGCGTTCGGCACCGCGCACCGTGCGGAGGCGACCACCCACGGGATCGCGAAGTACGCGCCCGTGGCATGCGCGGGCCCGCTGCTTGCTGCGGAACTCGACGCGCTCGGCAAGGCGCTCGGCAACCCGGCGCGCCCGCTGGTCGCGATCGTCGCCGGTTCGAAGGTGTCGACCAAGCTGACCATCCTGAAGTCGCTGGCCGGCAAGGTCGACCAGCTGATCGTCGGCGGCGGCATCGCGAACACGTTCATGCTCGCGGCCGGCCTGTCGATCGGCAAGTCGCTCGCGGAAGCCGATCTCGTCGCCGAGGCGAAGGCGATCATCGACGAAGCGCGCGAGCGCGGCGCATCGGTGCCGATCCCGACCGACGTCGTCACCGCGAAGGAATTCTCGCCGACGGCCGCGGCCACGGTGAAGCAGGTCGCCGACATCGAAGCGGACGACATGATCCTCGACATCGGCCCCGATACGGCCAAGGCGCTCGCGAGCCAGCTCGAGAAGGCCGGCACGATCGTGTGGAACGGCCCGGTCGGCGTGTTCGAGTTCGACCAGTTCGGCAACGGCACCAAGACGCTCGCCGAAGCGATCGCCAAATCGTCCGCGTTCTCGATCGCGGGCGGCGGCGACACGCTCGCGGCCATCGCGAAGTACGGCATCCACGACCAGGTCAGCTACATCTCGACGGGCGGCGGCGCCTTCCTCGAGTTCCTCGAGGGGAAGAAGCTGCCGGCGGTGGAAGTGCTCGAAACGCGGGCGGCCTGAGCGTGGCGGCGCGCGCAGGGGTGACGAAGGCCGCGCGCTCCGCGAAAGCGGAGCAGCCGGCCGGCGCGGGCAAGCGCACACGCGCGCCCGCGCGGGCGAACACCGCCCCGCGCGCACCGGCGGCCGCCGGCGACGCGGCCGTGCAGCACCACGAGATTCAGAACAAAGCGATGCCGGGCGCCAGCACCGGCACGCCCCCCGGAACGGCGGCCGCTGGGCCTGCCGGTTCCGGCTCTCGCAGCGTTTCACCCAGCGCATCCACCTTGATCCAGATGAGGAGTTTCATGCAGCGCGCCACCAAGATAGTCGCCACGATCGGCCCGGCATCCAGTTCGCCGGAGATTCTGCTGCAGATGATGCAGGCGGGCCTCGACGTCGTGCGGCTCAATTTTTCGCACGGCACGGCCGACGATCACCGCCAGCGCGCCGAAATGGTGCGCGAGGCCGCCCGCAAGGTTGGCCGCGAGATCGCGATCATGGCCGACCTCCAGGGCCCGAAGATCCGCGTCGGCAAGTTCGAGAACGGCAAGACGACGCTCGTGCCGGGGCAGCCGTTCATCCTCGATGCGGGCTGCGAACTCGGCAACGACGAGCGCGTCGGCCTCGACTACAAGGAGCTGCCGCGCGATCTGAAGCCGGGCGACCTGCTGCTGCTGAACGACGGCCTGATCGTGCTGACCGTCGAGCGCGTGCTCGGCGACGAGATCCACACGATCGTCAAGGTGGGCGGCGAGCTGTCGAACAACAAGGGGATCAACCGCCAGGGCGGCGGCCTGTCGGCGCCGGCGCTGACCGCGAAGGACATGGAGGACATCCGCACCGCGATGTCGCTCGGCGCGGACCTCGTCGCGGTGTCGTTCCCGAAGAACGCGACCGACATGGAAATGGCGCGCCAGCTCGCGAACATCGCGGGCGCGCCGTACGGCATCAAGCCGAAGATGATCGCGAAGATCGAACGCGCGGAGGCGATTCCGGCGCTGCAGAGCATCCTCGACGCGTCCGACGGCATCATGGTCGCGCGCGGCGACCTCGCGGTCGAAGTGGGCAACGCGGCCGTGCCGGCGCTGCAGAAGCGGATGATCCGGATGGCGCGCGAGTCGAACAAGCTCGTGATCACCGCGACGCAGATGATGGAATCGATGATCTACGCGCCGGTGCCGACCCGCGCGGAAGTGTCGGACGTCGCGAACGCGGTGCTCGACGGCACCGACGCGGTGATGCTGTCGGCCGAGACGGCTGCCGGCAAGTATCCGGTCGTCACGATCGAGACGATGGCGGCCGTGTGCGTCGAGGCGGAAAAGTCGGAAGAAGTCGAGCTGGACAAGGACTTCCTCGACCGCACGTTCACGCGGATCGACCAGTCGATCGCGATGGGCGCGCTGTTCACCGCGTACCACCTGGGCGCGAAGGCGATCATCGCGCTGACCGAATCGGGCGCGACCGCGCTGTGGATGTCGCGTCACTACACGCACGTGCCGATCTTCGCGCTGACGCCGCGCGTCGGCAGCGAGCGCACGATGGCGCTGTACCGCAACGTGACGCCGCTGCACGTCGACTTCAACAGCGACCGCGATTCGGCGCTGCAGGCCGCGCTCGAGATCGTCGTCAAGCAGGGCTACGTGCAGCACGGCGACATGGTCGTGCTGACCGTCGGCGAGCCGATGGGGCAGGCGGGCGGCACCAACACGCTGAAGATCGTGCGGGTCGGCGAGCACTATTGAGCGCCGGCTGAACCGCATCGCGCCGGCCGGCAGACCGGCGGCCCGGATCGGCTGCAATCGATCCGGCACCGTTTTTTTGCGCACAGGCCGCGCGGGGTCCGAAGCCCCGCGCGGCTTTTTTTCTCCTTTTTGGCCCGATTGTGCCGTGCGAACGTAACAAATTGCGAGCGGGCGCCACCGGGCGGTCGGAATCGGAGGCGCTTCGCGATAAAATGCGGCTATTCGACGCTCAGCCGCGCCGCGCCGTCCCGGTTCAGAGGGGAGTGAGCGCCGCGCCGGCGTCAGGGCGCACCGGTTTTCATTCCAAGGAGTTCCACAATGCCTCTCGTATCAATGCGTCAATTGCTGGACCACGCGGCAGAGCACGGTTACGGCCTGCCGGCCTTCAACGTGAACAACCTGGAGCAGGTCCAGGCGATCATGGCGGCGGCGGATCAGGTCGGCGCGCCCGTGATCATGCAGGCATCGGCCGGCGCGCGTAAGTACGCGGGCGAGCCGTTCCTGCGCCACCTGATCGAAGCAGCGGTCGAATCGTATCCGCACATCCCGGTCGTGATGCACCAGGATCACGGCCAGTCGCCGGCGGTCTGCACGGCCGCGATCCGCAGCGGCTTCACGAGCGTGATGATGGACGGTTCGCTCGAAGCCGACGGCAAGACGGTCGCGTCGTACGAGTACAACGTCGACGTGTCGCGCAAGGTCGTCGAGATGGCGCACTCGATCGGCGTGACGGTCGAAGCCGAACTCGGCGTGCTCGGCTCGCTCGAGACGATGAAGGGCGACAAGGAAGACGGCCACGGCGCGGAAGGCACGATGACCCGCGAGCAGTTGCTGACCGATCCGGAGCAGGCCGCCGACTTCGTGAAGCTCACGCAGTGCGACGCGCTCGCGATCGCGATCGGCACGTCGCACGGCGCGTACAAGTTCTCGAAGAAGCCGACGGGCGACATCCTGTCGATCCAGCGCATCAAGGAAATCCACGCACGCATTCCGAACACGCACCTGGTGATGCACGGTTCGTCGTCGGTGCCGCAGGAACTGCTGGCCGAGATCCGCGAATTCGGCGGCGACATGAAGGAAACCTACGGCGTGCCGGTCGAGGAAATCCAGGAAGGCATCAAGCACGGCGTGCGCAAGATCAACATCGACACCGACCTGCGTCTCGCGATCACCGGCGCGATCCGCCGCTACCTGTTCGAGAACCCGGGCAAGTTCGATCCGCGCGACTACCTGAAGCCCGCGCGCGAAGCCGCGAAGCAGGTGTGCGTCGACCGTTACCTCGCGTTCGGCTGCGAAGGCCAGGCCGGCAAGATCAAGCCGGTGTCGCTCGACAAGATCGCCGAGCAGTACAAGTCGGGCGCGCTCGCACAGGTCGTGCGCTGAGACTGTAGTACGATTGCCCCGCCCGGTTCTGCCGCCGGGCATGGGCTGGCTGCCCGTTCGGCCGGATTTGATCCGGCCCCGGCAGCCGTTCCGTCCGGCCGAACAAGGGCCGGCCGGCAGCCGCCCGGGTGCTGCGCCCGCCGGTTCGCCGACGTATTGCAAGACCGCCGTTCCCGCCTGCCGCGGGGAACGGCGTTTCCCTTTTTGTTTGGCTCCTTATCTGCGAAAAGACGATGTCTACCCTTTACGAATCCACGCTCCGCTCGCTGCCGCTTCTCGGTCGCGGCAAGGTTCGCGATAACTACGCGGTCGGCAACGACAAGCTCCTGATCGTCACGACCGATCGCCTGTCGGCCTTCGACGTGGTAATGGGCGAGCCGATTCCGAACAAGGGCCGCGTGCTGAACCAGATGGCGAACTTCTGGTTCGACAAGCTCGCGCACATCGTGCCGAACCACCTGACGGGCGACGCGCCGGAAGCGGTCGTCGCGGCCGACGAGGTCGAGCAGGTGAAGGGCCGCGGCGTGGTCGTCAAGCGCCTCGAGCCGATCATGATCGAAGCGGTCGTGCGCGGCTACCTGGCCGGCAGCGGCTGGAAGGAATACCAGGCGTCGGGCGCCGTGTGCGGCGTGCAGCTGCCGGAAGGCCTGCAGAACGCGCAGAAGCTGCCCGAGCCGATCTTCACGCCGGCCGCGAAGGCCGAGATGGGCGAGCACGACGAGAACATCACGTTCGAGGAAACCGAGCGCCGCATCGGCACCGAGCTGGCCGCGACGATCCGCGACATCTCGATCCGCCTGTACAAGGAAGCGGCCGACTACGCGGCGACGCGCGGCATCATCATCGCCGACACGAAGTTCGAATTCGGCCTCGACAACCACGGCAAGCTGTATCTGATGGACGAAGTGCTGACCGCCGATTCGTCGCGCTTCTGGCCGGCCGACCAGTACGAAGTCGGCACGAACCCGCCGTCGTTCGACAAGCAGTTCGTGCGCGACTGGCTCGAGGCGCAGCCGTGGGGCAAGACGGCGCCGGCGCCGGCGCTGCCGGCCGACGTCGTCGAGAAGACGGCCGCGAAGTACCAGGAAGCGCTCGAGCGCATCACGGGCCAGTCGCTTGCCTGATCGAGGAAGAGAAATGAGTGAAGTCCAGACCGCCCACACGCACAGCGCGCCGCTGATCGGCGTGCTGATGGGTTCGAGTTCCGACTGGGACGTGATGAAGCACGCGGTCGCCATCCTGCAGGAATTCGGCGTGCCGTACGAAGCGAAGGTCGTGTCCGCGCACCGGATGCCCGACGAGATGTTCGACTATGCGGAGAAGGCGCGCGAGCGCGGGCTGCGCGCGATCATCGCGGGCGCCGGCGGCGCCGCACACCTGCCCGGCATGCTCGCCGCGAAAACCACGGTGCCCGTGCTCGGCGTGCCGGTCGCGAGCAAATACCTGAAGGGCGTCGATTCGCTGCACTCGATCGTGCAGATGCCGAAGGGCGTGCCGGTCGCGACGTTCGCGATCGGCGAGGCCGGCGCCGCGAATGCCGCGCTGTTCGCGGTGTCGATCCTGTCCGGGAACTCGGTCGACTACGCGAACCGGCTCGCCGCGTTCCGCGTGCGCCAGAACGAAGCCGCGCACGCGATGGTGCTGCCGCCGCTGGAATGACGGCATGGCGCGCGGCCGCACGCTGCGGCCGGCGCCGGATTTTCCTACTGCGGCGGGCCTTTCCGCGTTCCGCCGCGACCGACCACTGACATGACCGCAACTCCTGATTCCGTTTCCCCGATCCTGCCCGGCGCGTGGCTGGGCATGGTCGGCGGCGGCCAGCTCGGCCGCATGTTCTGCTTTGCCGCCCAGTCGATGGGCTATCGCGTCGCCGTGCTCGATCCCGATCCGACGAGCCCCGCCGGCGCAGTCGCCGATCGCCACCTGCGCGCGGCGTACGACGACGAAGCCGCACTCGCCGAACTGGCGGACCTGTGCGACGCCGTATCGACGGAGTTCGAGAACGTGCCGGCCGCGAGCCTCGATTTCCTCGCGCGCACGACGTTCGTCGCACCGGCCGGCCGCTGCGTCGCGGTCGCGCAGGACCGGATCGCGGAGAAGCGATTCATCGAGGCGTCGGGCGTGCCGGTCGCGCCGCACGTCGTGATCGAATCGGCGGCGGCGCTCGTCGCGCTCGACGATGCGGCGCTCGACGCGGTGCTGCCGGGCATCCTGAAGACGGCCCGCCTCGGCTACGACGGCAAGGGCCAGGTGCGTGTCGCCACCGCGCAGGAAGCGCGCGACGCGCATGCCGCGCTCGGCGGCGTGCCGTGCGTGCTGGAGAAGCGCCTGCCGCTGAAATACGAAGTGTCGGCGCTGATCGCGCGCGGCGCCGACGGCCGCTCGGCCGCGTTCCCGCTCGCGCAGAACGTGCATCACAACGGCATCCTCGCGCTGACGGTCGTGCCGGCGCCGGCGGCCGACGCCGCGCGCGTCGAAGAGGCGCAGCAGGCGGCCGTGCGGATCGCCGATACGCTCGGCTACGTCGGCGTGCTGTGCGTCGAATTCTTCGTGCTGGAGGACGGCTCGTTCGTCGCGAACGAAATGGCGCCGCGCCCGCACAACTCCGGCCACTACACGGTCGATGCGTGCGCAACGAGCCAGTTCGAGCAGCAGGTGCGCGCGATGACGCGCATGCCGCTCGGCAATCCGCGCCAGCATTCGCCGGCCGCGATGCTGAACATCCTCGGCGACGTGTGGTTTCCCAACGGTGCGGCGGCCGACGCCGTCACGCCGCCGTGGGACACGGTCGCCGCGATGCCGGCCGCGCACCTGCATCTGTACGGCAAGGAAGAAGCGCGCGTCGGCCGCAAGATGGGCCACGTGAACTTCACGGCCGAGACGCGCGACGAAGCCGTCGCCGCCGCCACCGCGTGCGCGCACCTGCTGCGCGTGCCGCTCGACTGAGGCGCGGGCCGATGTCCATCGATCTCCCGAAGCACGTGACGCCCGCGCAGATCGACGCGGCCGCCGCGCTGCTCGACGCGGGCCAGCTCGTCGCGTTTCCGACCGAGACCGTCTACGGGCTCGGCGGCGACGCGGCGAACCCCGAGGCCGTCGCGCGCATCTATGCGGCGAAGGGGCGGCCCGCGAACCATCCGGTGATCGTGCATCTGCCGCCCGGCGGCGACCCGGGCTATTGGGCCGACGACCTGCCGGCCGACGCGCACGCGTTGATCGATGCATTCTGGCCGGGCCCGCTCACGCTGATCCTGAAGCGCCATGCGCGCATTCCCGATGCCGTGAGCGGCGGGCAGGATTCGGTCGGGCTGCGCTGTCCGTCGCATCCGGTCGCGCAGGCGCTGCTGGCCGCGTTCAGCGCGCGGCGCGGCGGCCATGGCGGCGTGGCCGCGCCGTCCGCGAACCGGTTCGGCCACGTGAGTCCGACGACCGCGCAGCACGTGCGCGACGAGTTCGGCGATACCGTGCACGTGCTCGACGGCGGCGCGTCCGAAGTCGGCATCGAGTCGACGATTCTCGACCTGTCGCGCGGCTTCCCGGCGCTGCTGCGCCCGGGCCACGTGACGCCGCAACAGATCGCCGACGTGCTCGGCCGCGCACCGAGGCTGCCGGACGGCAGCGATGCGACGGCGCCGCGCGCGTCGGGCACGCTGAAAGCGCATTACGCGCCGCGCACGCCGCTCGCGCTGCTGCCGTTCGACGCGCTCGAGCCGCTGCTCGCGGCCGCGCAGACCGACGGCGAGCGCGTCGCGCTCGTCGCGCGCGCATCGCGGGCAGCGCACTGGGCGCAGGCCGACGGCGTGCATTTCATCGCGGCGCCGGAAGATCCGCAGGCCTATGCGCGCGACCTGTACGGGATGCTGCGGGCGCTCGACCGCGCGCAGGTCGCGCGCATCCTCGTCGAGAAGCTGCCCGAGACCGTCGAATGGATCGCGGTCAACGATCGTCTCGGCCGCGCGGCGGCCGCGTTCGAAGCGCGCGACTGACGCAGCCTTCGCCTTCCGCTCGAGAATGAAAAAACGCCTGACCGGCGCGAACCGGTCAGGCGTTTTCGCTTGGGCGCGTGGCCGGCGGCTTACTTGCCGACGCCGGATTTCGCGATCTGCTGTTCGACGTACTGCGCGAACAGCGCATGCAGGCGCGTGGTCGGGTGGACCGTGTCGGCGAACATGTAGGTCTGGTCCGCGTTCGCGACCGTGTAGGTCTGCGGCGAGCAGAACAGCGACGAGCCGAACGCGGTCGCGTTCGCGACGCCGTACTGCGTCGCGGCCTGGACCATCGCCTTCAGGTTGCAGGCCGTATCGGTGTTCTTCACGCTGAAGCCGTTCGCCTGGTAGTTGGCCGCGATGCCGTCCTGCCACGTGAACGAATCGACCACCGCGACCTTCGTGGTGTCGACCTTCAGCGCGGCCAGCGTGCCGGCCAGCGTCTGGTTGAAGAGGCCCGACAGTTGCGTGAACGCGGCCTGCGTGCCGCCCTGCAGCGCGAGCGGCGTGCTGCCGATGTCCGGCACGTTCGCGACGAACACGTGCGTGGCGCCTGCCGCGACGATCTGCTGGACGATTCCGCCGAGCTGCTGCGCGGCCAGGCCGATCGCCTGCGCCGCCGCGAGCTGCGCGGCCGGCGTATTGCCTTGCGCCTGCGCGACCTGGGCCTGGTAGAAGATGTCGTTCGCGCCGCCGTTGATCAGCACGATCTGGCCGGCGTTGAAGCTGCCGTGCTGCGTCAGGTACTGCTTGACCTGATCGGCGATCGGCGTGGTGGTCGCCTGCGCGTAGTCGGGGTTCGGCACGCTCGCGTCCGCATGGCCGATGCCCGGCTGCAGCGTCACGCGCGAGCCGCCCTGCGCGTAGCCGAGGCCGCCGGTGGCCTGCAGCGGGATGCCGAAGCCGCCCTGGTTGGCGGGCTGCAGCGTGTCGCCGTAGTACTGCGCGACGTTCTGCGTCCACACCTGGCCCGGGTTGGTCGTGAAGCGGCCGCCGCCGAAGCCGAGCTTGATTTGCGAGTAGGTGCCGACGTCGGACAGGCTGTCGCCGAACGACACGATTTGCATCTTCACGCCCGACGGCGGCGTGGTCGACGCGCTGCTGCCGTTGTTGTCGTCGCCGCCGCCGCATGCGGCGAGCAGCGCGAGCGCGGCGCCGGCGATCGCGACCTGCGCGGTGCGCAGCATGCGCCCACGCGTGCGGGAAAGTGCGTGTTGTTGTGTCTGCATCGTTCTATCTCCTCGTAGATATGGCCCTGATGTGTTTCTCATCTGCCGCGTGCCTGCTCGGTTCCGGGCTGCGCGGCGGCCGTTGGCTGAAACGGTTTATCGGTCGCGCGCAGCCGCCGGCGGCACGGTGCGCGGATCGGGGTTCGCGGCCTCGGCAATCTGCGCATGATAAGCGCTCGCCCATTCGGGCGGGCCGAAAATCGCGCGCAGCTTGTTGCGCCATCCGCCGACGCGCCACGCGTCGGACGCCATCGCCCCCCACTCGTGGAACGTCGCGACGAGCGGGTTGTTCGAGCCGAGCCGCTCGACGATTCCGTACTGCGGCGGATCGTCGGGCGTTTCGTCGACATAGCTGCCGAACAGGCGATCCCAGATCACCAGGACGCCTGCGTAATTGCGGTCGATGTAGCGCGCGTTGCGCGCATGGTGCGCGCGGTGGATCGACGGCGTGTTCAGCACGTATTCGAGCCAGCCGAGCTTGCCGATCGCCTGCGTGTGCACGAAGAACTGGAACGCGAGGTTGATCAGCACGATGCCGACGACCTGTTGCGGCGGAAAGCCGGCGAACGCGAGCGGCAGCCAGAACAGCCACATGCCCGAGACCGGGTACATCAGGCTCTGGCGGAACGCGGTCGAGAAATTCATCCGCTCGGACGAGTGGTGCACGACGTGCGCGGCCCACAGCCAGCGCACGCGATGACTCGCGCGATGGAACACGTAGTAGAGGAAGTCCTGCGCGACGAACAGCACCGCGAACGACAGCCAGCCGTCGTGCCACGTGTAAAGACGATAGTGCCGGTAGCAGTACGCATAGACGGGAATCACGAACAGCCATGCGAGCTTGTCGGCGCCCTGGTGCATCAGCGCGAGCGCCGCGTTGCACAGCGTGTCGCGCCACGCATAGATGCGGTCGTGCGCACGGGTGCGGGCGAGGTGCCAGGCCTCCCACGCGATGCAGAGCAGGAAGACGGGCGCCAGCGCGAGCAGAAGCAATTCGACGTCGAATCGCATGGGCGAGTGTCTCCTTCGTTCCCCTGCAAGCCATGAGGCCGGGCGTGTGGCCCGTTGTAGATATCGGTCAGGCCAACAGCCTACGCAATCGCCACGCGCTAGGCGAGGGGGCAGCGTAGAGGGTTCCCTCTGAGGACAGGGTTTCTACGGAATCCGTACTGCACGGGGCCGGGCGGTGCGGCCCCGTTTTGCGGGCATGGCGTGCGCACAGCGCGTTGCACGAGGGTGGCGGCGGCGTTTCAAACCGCGCAGCGCGAAATTTCGCGGGCGACGCGGAGCAGCGGGAGCGCGGGCCGCGTTGTCACGACGGCCCGATGCGCGGTGCGCGGAGCGTCAGTGCGCGCCCGCGTAGATCCACTCGAGCAGCGTGTCGTGCGCGGCGCGTGCGCCTTCCGCGCGATCGTCGTTGATGAAGCTGACGACGACGTAGCTCTGGCCGTCCGCGCCGGCGACGTAGCCGGCGATCGCGCGCACGTCGCGCAGCGTGCCGGTCTTGATGTGCGCGTTGCCGAGCACGCCGGCGTTGGTGAGGCGGTTCTTCATCGTGCCGTCGATGCCGGCGATCGGCAGCGAATCGACGAACGCCTGCGCGACCGGGCTCGCGTTCGCGGCCTGCAGCAGCGCGGCGAGCGACAGCGCGCTCACGTGCTCTTCGCGCGACAGCCCCGAGCCGTTCTCGAGCACGAGATCGGGCATCGCGATGCCGTTCTTCTGCAGGAACGCCTGGATCGCGCGGCTCGACTGCTCGGGCGTCGCGGGCGGCTTGCCGCTGACCGCGCCGATCGTCAGGAACAGGTTGCGCGCCATCACGTTGTTGCTGAACTTGTTGATGTCGTAGACGATGCTGCCGAGCACCGGGCTGTGATGCACGGCGAGCGGCCGCGCGGTGGTCGGCACCTTGCCTTCGCTCACGGGCCCCGCGATCGTGCCGCCGTCCTGCTGCCACAGCGCGAGGAAGCCGCGCGCGAAGAAGGTCGTGTGATCGAGGATCGCGAGATTGGTCGTGTGCGCGCCGCAGCGCAGCGGGTAGTCGCCGGCGAACGACGCGGTCATGATCCCGCCGCCGGCCGTCAGCGTCGGGCGCGCGGCCGCGGCGGCCGCGCTGCACGAGCCCGAGCCTTCGACGAGCTGGTTGTCGATCGACAGGTCCGCGAGCGGCGGCAGCACGTCGACGGCGACCTTGCCGTCGTCGCCCGGCGTGACCGTGAACGACACGGCCTTGAATGCGTACAGCAGCGGATCGGGGCCGACGTTGTACGGCGCGCTTGCATCGTCGTCGAATGACGGCAGGTCGCGCGTCGACGCCGCGAAATAGCTCTTGTCGAGCACGAGGCCGCCGGCCACGCGCTTCACGCCCGCCTTGCGCAGCTTGTCGACGAGGTCGATCAATTCTTCGGGCACGAGCTTCGGATCGCCGGTGCCCTTGATGTACAGGTTGCCCTGCAGCGTGCCGTCGGGGTCGATCGTGCCGTCCGTGTACGCGGTCGTGCGCCAGCGGTAGTCGGGGCCGAGGATCGACAGGCCCGAGAAGGTCGTCACGAGCTTCATCGTCGAGGCCGGCAGCATTGGCCGGCTCGCATTCCACGCGATCAGCGGTTGCGGATCGCCGACGCGCTCGACCACGACGCTCATCGCCGATGCCGGCACCTTCGCGCGCTGCAGCGCGACGAGCACCGATGCCGGCAGGCCGGCCGCGCGCGCGGCCGGCGACACGACGGCGCTCTTGCGCGCTTCCTTGTGGGATTTCTTGCGGGCCTGCGCGGGCGGCGCGAACGCGAGCGCGGTGCAGGTGGCGACGACGGCGGCCGCCCGCAGGCAGACGCGGGCGCGAGGGGCGAACCGGGCGGAAAGATCGGAAATCGGCATGGGCGAATACGGGAAAAGCGGGGGCTCGGGCAGGGCGCGCGGGGCGCCGAAGCGCACATTGTAGAGACAAGTCGCGGCACGCCCCTTGCAATCCGCCTTACTGTTGCATTGCAGGGTGCCGCGCACGCGATTCGCGGCGCTACAATGGTCGCCGTGTTTGACTCGCCCCATGGATGCGTGGCCCGATGCGGATTCTGCTTGTCGAAGATGATCGAATGATTGCCGAAGGCGTGCGCAAGGCGCTGCGCTCGGACGGCTTTGCGGTCGACTGGGTGCAGGACGGCGACGCTGCGCTGACGGCGCTCGGCGGCGAGACGTACGATCTGCTGCTGCTCGATCTCGGGCTGCCGAAGCGCGACGGCATCGACGTGCTGCGCACGCTGCGCGGGCGCGGGCTGGCGCTGCCGGTGCTGATCGTCACCGCGCGCGACGCGGTCGCCGATCGCGTGAAGGGGCTCGACGCGGGCGCCGACGACTACCTCGTCAAGCCGTTCGATCTCGACGAGCTCGGCGCGCGGATGCGCGCGCTGATCCGCCGCCAGGCCGGGCGCAGCGAGTCGCTGATCCGCCACGGCGCGCTGACGCTCGATCCGGCCGCGCACCAGGTGACGCTCGACGGCGCGCCCGTCGCGCTGTCCGCGCGCGAGTTCGCGCTGCTCGAGGCGCTGCTCGCGCGGCCGGGCGCGGTGCTGTCGAAGAGTCAGCTCGAGGAGAAGATGTACGGCTGGGGCGAGGAGATCGGCAGCAACACGGTCGAGGTCTACATCCACGCGCTGCGCAAGAAGCTCGGCTCGGACCTGATCCGCAACGTGCGCGGGCTCGGCTACATGGTCGTCAAGGAAAGCTGACGCGTGCGGTCGATTCGTCATCAATTGCTGATCTGGCTGCTCGCGATCGTGGTCGCGGGCGTGGGCATGGCGGGCTGGCTCATCTACCGGCAGGCGCTCGCCGAGGCGAACGAACTGTTCGACTACCAGCTGCAGGAAATCGCCGCGGCGCTGCCGTCCGAGCCGTTCTCGCAGGTGTTCGGCTCGCGCACCAACGGCGACGAAGGCATCGTGATCCAGATCTGGAACCGCAACGGCGTGCTGATGTACTTCTCGCATCCGCGCGCGCCGATCGCGCCGCGCGCGGAGCTCGGCTTCTCGACCGAGCGCACCGATCGCGGCGAATGGCGCGTGTACGGCGCGATCGTCGGCGACAACGTCGTGCAGCTCGCGCAGCCGCTGTCGGTGCGCAACCGGCTCGCGGCGAACGTCGCGCTGCGCACGCTGTGGCCGCTGATCGTGCTGCTGCCGTTCCTCGGCGCGGCCGTGTGGGGGATCGTCGGGCGCGGGCTCGCGCCGCTCGGCCGCGTGACGCGCGCGGTCGAGGCGCGCCGGCCGGAAGCGCTCGATCCGCTGCCCGACGGCCGGCTGCCGCTCGAGGTGCAGCCGCTCGTGCGGGCGCTGAACGGGCTGCTCGCGCGATTGTCGTCGGCGCTCGACACGCAGAAGGCGTTCGTCGCCGACGCCGCGCACGAATTGCGCACGCCGCTCGCGGCCGTGCAGATCCAGGCGCAGCTCGTCGCGCGCGCGAAGGACGATGCATCGCGCCGCGAGGCGATCGCGGATCTCCAGGACGGCGTGTCGCGCGCGACGCGCCTCACCGAGCAACTGCTCGCGCTCGCCCGCGCCGAGCCGGACGGTGCGACGATGCGCGAACCGGTCGACCTGCAGGCGCTGCTCGCCGAATGCGTGGCCGCGCATGCGCCGCTCGCGCAGCGGCACGACATCGATCTCGGCTTCGAGGAAACGCGCGCGGCGAGCGTCGTCGCGGACGTCGGCGCGCTGCGCGTGATGTTCGGCAACCTGCTCGACAACGCGGTGAAGTACACGCCGGACGGCGGCCGCATCGACGTGTCGCTGACGCGCGACGCGGCCGGCCGCGCGTGCGTGCAGATCGCCGACAGCGGGCCGGGCATTCCGGCCGACGAGCGCGAACGCGTGTTCGACCGCTTCTATCGCGACAGCACGGCGCGCGCGCGCACCGACGTGTCGGGCAGCGGGCTCGGGCTCGCGATCGTCAAGCGCGTGGCCGCGCAGCAGGGCGCGACGGTGTCGCTCGGCGATGCGGCCGCGGGCGGCCTGCTCGTCAGCGTCGTGTTCCGCGATGCCGAGATGCCGGCCCAGGCGCCGCAGCCTTCCGAATCCGCCTGACGGGACGCGGGGCCGGCCCGGCGCCGGAGGTCGCTTAAGCCCCGCTTAAGGCTGATTAAGCCTCCTTTAAGTCAGGGTCGTTACGCTGCGTCCTAACAACGAGGAGGTCCTACGATGAACACCCGATTCCTTGCACGCGGCACCGTCGCGGTCGCCGTGGCGGCCGCCCTGTCGGCAGGCTATTTCGCCGGTACCCGCCGCGCCGATCCGCAGATCATCACGCCCGCGCAGGCCGCCATGATGCCGGCCGAAGCCGCCGCCAAGACCGGCATCCCCGATTTCTCCGGGCTCGTCGAGACCTACGGCCCGGCGGTCGTGAACATCAGCGCGAAGCATGTCGTGAAGCAGGTGTCGCGGCGCGCGCCGCAGCCGCAACTGCCGATCGATCCGAGCGACCCGTTCTACCAGTTCTTCAAGCACTTCTACGGCCAGGTGCCGGGCATGGGCGGCGACGCGCAGCCGGACGACCAGCCGAGCGCAAGCCTCGGGTCGGGCTTCATCGTCAGCGCCGACGGGTACATCCTCACCAATGCGCACGTGATCGACGGCGCGAACGTCGTCACGGTCAAGCTGACCGACAAGCGCGAATACAAGGCGAAGGTCGTCGGCTCCGACAAGCAGTCCGACGTCGCCGTGCTGAAGATCGACGCGAGCGGCCTGCCGACCGTGAAGATCGGCGATCCGGCGCAGAGCAAGGTCGGCCAGTGGGTCGTCGCGATCGGCTCGCCGTACGGCTTCGACAACACGGTCACGTCGGGCATCATCAGCGCGAAGTCGCGTGCGCTGCCGGACGAGAACTACACGCCGTTCATCCAGACCGACGTGCCGGTGAACCCCGGCAACTCGGGCGGCCCGCTGTTCAACCTGCAGGGCGAGGTGATCGGCATCAACTCGATGATCTACTCGCAGACGGGCGGCTTCCAGGGCCTGTCGTTCGCGATCCCGATCAACGAGGCGATCAAGGTGAAGGACGAGCTCGTGAAGACGGGCCATGTGAGCCGCGGCCGTCTCGGCGTGGCCGTGCAGGGGCTGAACCAGACGCTCGCGAGCTCGTTCGGGCTGCCGAAGCCGGACGGTGCGCTCGTCAGCTCGGTCGACGCCAACGGTCCGGCCGCGAAGGCCGGCCTGCAGCCGGGCGACGTGATCCTGTCGGTCAACGGCTCGCCGGTCGCCGATTCGACGTCGCTGCCCGCGCAGATCGCGAACCTGAAGCCGGGTTCGAAGGCCGAGTTGCAGATCTGGCGCGACAAGTCGAAGAAGTCGATCAGCGTGACGCTCGGCGCGATGGCCGATGCGAAGCTCGCGTCGAACGACGGCGGGCCGGTCGAGCAGGGTCGTCTGGGTGTCGCGGTGCGGCCGCTGTCGCCGCAGGAGCGCAACGCCGACAACCTGTCGCACGGGCTGATCGTGCAGCAGGCCGGCGGGCCGGCCGCCAACGCGGGCATCCAGCCCGGCGACGTGATCCTCGCGGTGAACGGCCGCCCGGTCACGAGCCCCGAGCAGTTGCGCGACGCGGTGAAGGGCGCGGGCAACAGTCTTGCTCTGTTGATCCAGCGCGATAATGCACAGATCTTCGTGCCGGTCGACCTGAGCTGACCGGCCACGGCCGACGGCCGGCCCGGCCGGCCGCGGCGGGCGCCGCCGCCGCTCGATCGCGTGACGCTGCGCCCCGTATGTGTTCCGACCCCAAGGAGAGAGCCATGCAACATCTACGCAACGTGTCCCGATTTGCCGTCGCCGCGGCGCTGACCGCCGGCCTCGCGGCCGGTGCGACCGGCGCGTACGCGCAGTCGGACGGTCTGCCCGCCGCGAGCCAGCAAGGCGATATCAGCTATGTGTCGGGCGGTATCGGCAAGGACCAGTCGACGGCATTCCAGAGTAACGAGGCGTCATGGCCGCTGGCGCTGCGCTTCACCGGCAAGGGCGGCGAGTTCCTGGCCGACGTCCATGTCCGGATCGTCGACGGCAAGGGCACCGAGGTGCTGGCGACCGACGCGCGCGGGCCGTATATGCTGGTGAAGCTGCCGCCGGGGCGCTATACGGTGCATGCGTCGTACCAGGGCAGCGACGAATCGCGCGCCGTCACGGTCGGCGCGAAGGGCGGCGCGAAAGCCGCGTTCCAGTGGAGTGCGCAGTAGCCGCCCGCGCGCGGCCCGGGCCCGGGACGCGCACTCGGACGAAGTTTCGCCCATAATGAAAGCCACGGCATGCGTGCCGTGGCTTTTTCGTTTCCTGCCCGGCCTGGCGGCCGCCCGAAGGAGAAACGATGTCCGATGCAGCCGACCCCCGACTCGAAATCGTGCCGAACCGTCATCGCGTGCGCGTGATCCATCGCGGCATCACCTATGCCGATTCGCACGGCGCGCTGACCGTGCGTGAAGCGGGGCTCCCGGACATCCACTACCTGCCGCGCAGCGACGTCAACATGCGCCGGCTCGTGAAATCGGGCGTCACGACCGCCTGCCCGTTCAGGGGGCAGGCCGTGCATTTCGACTTGCAGACGGAAGACGGCGTGATCGAGAACGTCGCATGGAGTTACGAAGAACCGAAGGAGGCGGCCGCCGTGCTCGCGCACTACGTCGCCTTCGATGTCGCACGGGTCGACAGTCTCGTCGAGACGTCCTGATGCGGCGCGCGTTCATCGGGGAGGCGTCATGGAATTGAACGACACGTTACGCGTACCGCTCGCGCCGCCTGTCGTGCGGGGAGCGCTGGAGGATCTCGCGCTGCTGCGTGCGAGCTTCGATCATTGCGAATCGTTCGTGAAACTCGCGCACGGCGAGTTCGCGCTGACGATCACGGTGCCGCTGGGCCCGCTGCGCGCCCGCTACGACGTGCGCGCGCATGCGGCCGCCGAACAGGGCGACGCGGAAGGGCAGCCGCGCCGCGTGCTCAACTTCAAGGCGCGGGCCGACGGCCTCGGCGCGCTGCGCGGCCAGGTCGAGCTCGTGCTGATGCCGGATGACGATGCGACCGCCACGCGCATCGAGTACGTGGTCTGGGCGACGGCGAGCGGGCCGCTCGCGGAGTTGCCGGGGCGGCAGATCGACAATGCGCTGCGCGAATGGACCGACGCGTTCTTCCGTGAGTTCTGCGCGGTCGTGCAGGCGAAGCACGGCCTCGTGCCGAATCGCGCGAGCGCCGCCGCGCAGCGACGCCAGCATGTCTTTCTGCGGCCGGCATCGCTGATGGCCGCGACGAAGCGTTCGCTGCCGCCGCATCTCGGCGGTACGCTGAGCGGGCGGGCGGCGAGCGCGCTCCGGCATCGCGATTCCGGCACGGTGCCCGTGTGGGCCTGGGCGGCGATGATCGTGTTCGTCGCGCTGCTGCTTTACGCGGCACGCTGGTTCAACGGCGGCTGAGCGGTCGCCCGGTTCCGCGTCACGGCCTGCGTCGCGCCCGCACGGCGCGTATCACCGTCCCGCGTCGTTACCGGCGCCGGCGCCGCGAAATTCCCTTCGATATGCAGACGGCGACGTGCCGAGCGCGCCCGCGAAACGCTGGCGCAGCGACACGCTCGAGCCGTAGCCGGCCGCCTGCGCGATCGCGTCGATCGATTGTCCGGTGGTTTCGAGCAGATGCTGCGCGCGCGCGAGCCGCTCGGCCTGCAGCCACGCGGTGACGGTCGTGCCCGTCGCCTGGCGGAAGTGACGCGTGAACGTGCGCCGACTCATCAGCACGCGTTCGGCGAGCGAATCGACGCTATGCGCGGCGTCGAGATGGGCGCGCACCCAATCGAGCAGGCCCGCGAGCCGCGCATCGCGCGGGTGCGCGGCGACCGGTTGCGGCACGTACTGGGCCTGGCCGCCCTGGCGGTGCGGCGGGATCACGAGGCGGCGCGCGATCCGGTTCGCGGCGTCCGAGCCGAAGCGTCGCCGCACGACGTGCAGGCAGCAGTCGAGGCCTGCCGCCGTGCCGGCCGACGTCATCAGGTTGCCGTCGCCTACATACAGCACGTCGGGATCGAGTCGCACGCGCGGAAAGCGCTGCGCGAAATCGTCGGCCCACGCCCAGTGCGTGGTGGCCGGGCGGCCGTCGAGCAGCCCCGCCGCGGCGAGCACGTACGCGCCGAGGCACAGGCCGACGAGCTCGGCGCCGCGCGCGGCGACCGCGCGCACCGCATCGAGCAGCGCGTCGGGCGGCGTTTCGTCCGGGTCGCGCCACGAAGGCACGATGACGATGTCCGCATCGTCGAGCGCGTCGAGCCCGTACGGCGCGGTGATCGTGAAGCCGCCCGTGGTCGCGAGCGGGCCGCGCTCGGCCGAGCAGACGCGGAATTCGAACACGGGCGACACGGCCGCGTCGCGTTCCTTGCCGAACACGACCGATGGCACCGACAGATGGAACGGGCTGATGCCGTCGTACGCGATCACGGCGACGACGGTCGGAGCGGACGGGGACGAGGCGACGGCGGGCATGGCGGACTCCGGAACGGCGATGGCCCGATTTTATCGAAGAATGGCTATCGGGCCACTATCGACGCACGCCATGCGGCCCGACAATGCATTGCATCGCACTGCTGGCCGCCCCGCTCCGGGGCGGGGCAGCGCCTCCCGACCAGGAGCTCGCCATGTCGAATGCCGCCTCGCATTCCGCTTCCCGTCCCGCCAACCGCCGCGCGCTGATCGTGATCGACGTGCAGAACGAATACGTGACGGGCAACCTGCCGATCGAATATCCGCCGCTCGACGTGTCGCTCGCGAACATCGGCCGTGCGATCGACGCCGCGCACGCGGCCGGCGTGCCGGTGATCGTGGTGCAGCACGTCGCGCCGGCGGGCGCGCCGATTTTCGCGCCCGGCAGCGACGGCGTCGCGCTGCACGCGGTGGTCGCGAGCCGGCCGTACGCGCATCGGATCGAGAAGGCGCAGGCAAGCTCGTTCGCCGGCACCGATCTCGCCGCGTGGCTCGACGCGCACGGGATCGACACGCTCGCGGTGGCCGGCTACATGACGCACAACTGCAATGCGTCGACGGTCTATCACGCGGCGCATGCGGGGCTGAAGGTCGAGTACCTGAACGACGCGACGGGCACGTTGCCCTACGAGAACGAAGCGGGCGCGGTGAGCGCCGAAGAGATTCACCGCGCGTACGGGGTGGTGTTCCAGTCGAATTTCGCGGCGGTGATGTCGACCGACGCGTGGATCGCGGGACTGGCCGGCGCGCCGATGCCGGCGCGCGATTCGGTGGCCGCGTCGAACCGGCGGGCCCGCGCGCGGCGCGCGAAGGCGGCCTGACCCCGCGCGGCGACAGGGCGTGCGACGCGCCGCGCGGTCAGTCGCCGTCCTTCAGCATCGCCGGGCTGTAGCGCAGCATGTCGAAGCAGCCGTCGACGAGCTTTTCCGCATGCTGCTCGGCGTCGATCTCGTCGGGCAGCATCAGCATGTCGCGCACGAAGCCGCTGACGAGCGTGTGCAGCATCAGCGTCGCGCGCCACGTATCGAGCCGCTCGGGCAGCAGCTTGAGCCCCACGGCCACCGCGAGATCGGCGTCGATCATGTGCAGCGCCTCGCTCATCCCCGCGCGGTTGCGCTGGAGCAGCGGCTCCATGTCCGCGACGTATTCGCACTTCATGAACATGATGCTGAACACGCGCCGCAGCTGCGGGTCGCGCTGCACGCCGAGCAGGCACCAGATCAGGATCTGGCGCACCTTCTCGAGCGGATTGCCGCCCGGCGCGTCGAGCGGCATCCGCTTCAGTTCGTCGATCGGCAGGAGCACGCGGTTGAACATCGCATCGAACAGTTCGCTCTTGTTCGCGAAATGCCAGTAGATCGCGCCGCGCGTCACGCCGGCGTGCTGGGCGATGTCCGCGAGCGACGTGTGCGACACGCCTTTCTCGAAGAACACGTGTTCGGCGGCGTCGAGAATGCGATTGCGTGTCTCGAGCGCCTCCTCCTTGGTACGTCTGACCATGTGCAGGCCTGATTGGATCGATCGTCGGTGAATAGAGGGTCGCCACCCCTCGTCGCCGTCATGCAGACGGGCTATGCTTGCTTCCGGTAACAATTCGTAAGACTGGACAGCCGGCGGCGTACAAACGGGCTTTTTACATACATTCGTGAATGTATATACAATACCACCCTACGATCGAATGACCCAAGTGGCAATCAGTTAATATCCCACTCTGCTGATTCCCGCCCTAGTACTTGTCCGCAGTTCGCGGCGTCCCGTCGGCACGGAGGTCTCGTGCCGACTTGCTGTATCCAGCAGTCTCTAGCAGTCCAGTAATTCAGGTGTTCGATCAGCGCCGCGAGGCGCATCCGTGTTGCGCTCCGCTCGGGCGCGGCACTTATTCCATTGGTTATACACAGAGGTCGCTCCATGCGCGTCGAACGGGTTCCATACCGCTTAATCACTGTCGCGACGGCCGCCGTTTTCCTGGCCGCGTGCGGGAAAAAAGAATCGGCACCGCCGCCGCAAACGCCGGAAGTCGGCGTCGTCACCGTCCAGCCGCAAGCCGTCCCGGTCTTCACCGACCTGCCGGGCCGCACCAGTGCATTCCTCGTCGCGCAGGTCCGCGCGCGGGTCGACGGCATCGTGCTGCGCCGCGAATT
>NZ_JAGIQE010000022.1:0-128598 GCF_017815075.1 Burkholderia sp. AcTa6-5
TGTTTGGCGACTTCCAGTCTCCCAGACTCAGTCCGGATGAACCATCGATACAACCTATTGAAGCTTCACAGCTAGCGCACCGAACGAATCGGCAACGCCGTCGTTTCCTTGAAGCAATCGAGCGAGAAGCTCGTCTTCACGTCGATCACCGACGGGTGATGCAGCAGATGCTCCTGCACGAAGCGGGAGAAATGCGCCATGTCCTCGACCTGTACGCGCAGCAGGTAATCCATGTCGCCCGTCATCGCATGGCACGCGACCACTTCCGGCCAGGTCTGCACGGCCGCGCGGAACAGCTCCGCGTGGGTCGCGCCCGCGCGCGCCGACGTCTCGTCGGCCCGGACCGGCGCGAGGCCGCCGCGCTTTTCGAGCCGCACGCTCACGTAGGCGAGCAGGTCGAGCCCGAGCTTCTGCGGATTCAGCAGCGCGACGTAGCCGGTGATCACGCCGATTTCCTCGAGCCGCCGGATTCGCCGCAAGCACGGGCTCGGCGACAGGTTCACGCGCTCGGCGATCTCCTGGTTCGACAGGCGCCCGTTCTCCTGAAGAATCGCGAGAATGCGCCGGTCGATGGCATCCAATTCGGCTTGCGCCATCTTCTGCCCTCCACTGAGTGTTTTGAGACTGGAAATTGCGCCATCGTAGGCGCGGGCGATTAAGTTCGCAAGTTTCCGCTCGCGGCCGCCCGCTACACTCTGTCGCATGTCTCGGCTTGCCGCGCACGCTCGTGATGGGCGCGGCCGTCGACATCGAACCACGCCGGGCACGCGCACGCCGCCCCCGGCCGATCGCCCCGCACAGGAGACACGACATGCAGATCCCCACCTGGGACAACCCCGTCGGCACCGACGGCTTCGAATTTATCGAATACACGGCACCGGACCCGAAAGCACTCGGACAACTGTTCGAACGGATGGGTTTCACCGCGATCGCGCGCCACCGCCACAAGGACGTGACGGTGTACCGCCAGGGCGACATCAACTTCATCATCAACGCCGAACCCGATTCGTTCGCGCAACGCTTCGCGCGGCTGCACGGCCCGTCGATCTGCGCGATCGCGTTCCGCGTGCAGGACGCCGCGAAGGCGTACCGGCACGCGCTGGAACTCGGCGCATGGGGCTTCGACAACAAGACGGGCCCGATGGAGCTGAACATCCCGGCGATCAAGGGGATCGGCGATTCGCTGATCTACTTCGTCGACCGCTGGCGCGGCAAGAACGGCGCGCAGCCGGGCGCGATCGGCGACATCAGCATCTACGACGTCGACTTCGAGCCGATTCCCGGCGCGAACCCGAACCCGGTCGGCCACGGCCTCACCTACATCGACCACCTGACGCACAACGTGCATCGCGGCCGCATGCAGGAATGGGCCGAGTTCTACGAGCGCCTGTTCAACTTCCGCGAGGTGCGCTATTTCGACATCGAAGGCAAGGTGACGGGCGTGAAGTCGAAGGCGATGACGTCGCCGTGCGGCAAGATCCGCATCCCGATCAACGAGGAAGGCTCGGACACGGCCGGCCAGATCCAGGAATACCTCGACGCATATCACGGCGAAGGCATCCAGCACATCGCGCTCGGCGCGAGCGACATCTATCAGGCGGTCGACGGGCTGCGCAGCAAGGAAGTGAAGCTGCTCGACACGATCGACACGTATTACGAACTGGTCGACCGCCGCGTGCCGAACCACGGCGAATCGCTGGACGAACTGAAGAAGCGCAAGATCCTGATCGACGGCGCACGCGACGACCTGCTGCTGCAGATCTTCACCGAAAACCAGATCGGGCCGATCTTTTTCGAGATCATCCAGCGCAAGGGCAACCAGGGCTTCGGCGAAGGCAACTTCAAGGCGCTGTTCGAATCGATCGAGCTCGACCAGATCCGCCGCGGCGTCGTGCAGGACAAGGCCTGACGCCCCCGCCGCGCGGCGGCTCCGGACAACCGGGGGCGGCCGCGCGATCCGGCCGCACAAAGAAAAAGGGCGGGAATCCGAGGATTCCCGCCCTTTTTGCATGCCGGCGAGGCCCGCGGGCCGCGCGATCGCATCAACGCACGTTCGCCTTCGACGCGGCGGCGCGCTCGACCGACGGCTGCGCTGCGGCGTCCTGAGCGGGCACGATCTGCTGCATCTGTGCGCCGGCTGCCGCCAGCGCGCTCGCGCCTCGCGCGTGCACCGGGCCCGTCATCGAGAAAAACGCGGCGGACACGATCAGGAAACTCTGGATATGACGTGTGTTCATTGCACCTCCTGTAAAACTGCCGGCGCCTCCCCGACTGCGTCGGAACGAACCCACGCGGCCGGGCACCTCCGGCAGGCCGACAAGATTAACGGCATTTGCCCGCAGATCAACGCCGCTTTACATGCTTTTACATGATGTAACGCATGATCTCGCCCTGTTTCATGGTGCGTGGCGGCCCTTTCCCTCGCGTTGCGACCGATGGGCGGCGGGTTTGCCCCAGTGCTACCATCCCTTAAAACCGGCGAACATGCCGGCCACTGCGGACGCGTCCAAAAGATGCCGACGCAACCGAAGTTTTGGTGATCCCAGACCGGGTGGAGGAGACAGTTAATGAATGCCCCGCTAGACGCAGACCAACGCGCGTCGCTAGAAGCCGCGCTGAAGTCCGTCACGCTTGACGACAAATACACGCTGGAACGCGGCCGCGCGTACATGAGCGGCATCCAGGCCCTCGTGCGCCTGCCGATGCTCCAGCAGGAACGCGACCGCGCCGCCGGTCTCAATACGGCCGGCTTCATCTCCGGCTACCGCGGCTCGCCGCTGGGCGGCCTCGATCTGTCGCTGTGGAAAGCCAAGCAGCACCTGGCCGCCCACCAGATCGTGTTCCAGCCCGGCCTCAACGAAGATCTCGCCGCCACCGCCGTGTGGGGCTCCCAGCAAGTGAACCTGTACCCCGGCGCGAAGTACGACGGTGTGTTCGGCATGTGGTACGGCAAGGGCCCGGGCGTCGATCGCACCGGCGACGTCTTCAAGCACGCGAACTCGGCCGGCTCGTCGCAGCACGGCGGCGTGCTGGTGCTGGCCGGCGACGATCACGCGGCGAAATCGTCGACGCTCGCGCATCAGTCCGAGCACATCTTCAAGGCCTGCGGGCTGCCGGTGCTGTTCCCGTCCAACGTGCAGGAATATCTCGACTTCGGCCTGCATGGCTGGGCGATGAGCCGCTACTCGGGCCTGTGGGTCGCGCTCAAGTGCGTGACGGACGTCGTCGAATCGTCGGCGTCGGTCGACATCGACCCGCATCGCACCGAGATCGTGCTGCCGACCGACTTCATCCTGCCGGAAGGCGGGCTGAACATCCGCTGGCCCGACCCGCCGCTCGTGCAGGAAGCGCGGCTGCTCGACTACAAGTGGTACGCGGCGCTCGCCTACGTGCGCGCAAACAAGCTCGACCGGATCGAGATCGACTCCCCGCATGCGCGCTTCGGGATCATGACCGGCGGCAAGGCGTACCTCGACGTGCGCCAGGCGCTGACCGACCTCGGCCTCGACGACGAAACCTGCGCGCGGATCGGCATCCGGCTCTACAAGGTCGGCTGCGTGTGGCCGCTCGAAGCGCAGGGCGCGCAGGCGTTCGCGCGCGGCCTCGACGAAATCCTGGTCGTCGAGGAAAAGCGCCAGATCCTCGAATACGCGATCAAGGAAGAGCTGTACAACTGGCCCGACGCGCAGCGCCCGCGGGTGTTCGGCAAGTTCGACGAGAAGGACGGCGCCGGCGGCGAATGGTCGGTGCCGATGGGCAACTGGCTGCTGCCCGCGCACTACGAGCTGTCGCCCGCGATCATCGCGAAGGCGATCGCGACGCGGCTCGAGAAGTTCGAGTTGCCGTCCGACGTGCGCGCGCGCATCGCCGCGCGGCTCGCGGTGATCAACGCGAAGGAAATGGCGCTCGCGAAGCCGCACGTGCAGACCGAGCGCAAGCCGTGGTTCTGCTCGGGCTGCCCGCACAACACGTCGACCAACGTGCCGGAAGGCTCGCGCGCGATCGCCGGCATCGGCTGCCATTACATGACCGTGTGGATGGACCGCAGCACGAGCACCTTCAGCCAGATGGGCGGCGAAGGCGTGCCGTGGATCGGCCAGGCGCCGTTCACCGACGAGAAGCACGTGTTCGCGAACCTCGGCGACGGCACCTATTTCCATTCGGGCCTGCTCGCGGTGCGCGCGGCGATCTCGTCGAAGGCGAACATCACCTACAAGATCCTCTACAACGACGCGGTCGCGATGACGGGCGGCCAGCCGGTCGACGGCGTGCTGACGGTGCCGCAGATCACGCACCAGCTCGCGTCCGAAGGCGCGAAGAAGATCGTGATCGTCACCGACGAGCCGGAGAAGTACGACAGCCAGAAGGCGCTGCTCGCGCCGGGCGTGACGATCCACCATCGCGACCAGCTCGACGACGTGCAGCGCGCGCTGCGCGAGATCGAAGGCACGACGATCCTGATCTACGACCAGACCTGCGCGACCGAGAAGCGCCGCCGCCGCAAACGCGGTACATACCCGGACCCGGCGAAGCGCGTCGTGATCAACGACGCGGTGTGCGAAGGCTGCGGCGACTGCTCGGTGCAGTCGAACTGCCTGTCGGTCGAGCCGCTGGAAACCGAATTCGGCACGAAGCGCCAGATCAACCAGTCGAGCTGCAACAAGGACTTTTCTTGCGTGAAGGGGTTCTGCCCGAGCTTCGTCACGGTCGAGGGCGGCCAGTTGAAGAAGCCGAAGGCGGTGGCGGTCGACGGCGGTGCGCTGCCGCCGATTCCCGAACCGACGCTGCCGGCGATCGACCGCGCGTACGGCGTGCTCGTCACCGGCGTGGGCGGCACGGGCGTCGTCACGATCGGTGCGCTGCTCGGGATGGCCGCGCACCTGGAAAACAAGGGCGTGACCGTGCTCGACGTCACCGGCCTCGCGCAGAAAGGCGGCGCGGTGATGAGCCACGTGCAGATCTCGCACGCGCCGACCGACATTCATGCGACGCGGATCGCGATGGGCGAAGCCGATCTCGTGATCGGCTGCGATGCGATCGTCACGGCCGGCGACGAATGCACGTCGCGGATGCGGCACGATACGACGCGCGTGGTCGTCAACAGCGCGCAGACGCCGACCGCCGAGTTCATCAAGAACCCGAACTGGGCGTTCCCCGGCGTGTCCGCAGAGAGCGACATCCGCGCGGCAGCCGGTGAAGCGGTCGACTTCATCGATGCGAACCGCTTCGCGGTCGCGCTGCTCGGCGACGCAATCTACACGAACCCGTTCGTGCTCGGCTACGCGTGGCAGAAGGGCTGGCTGCCGCTGACGCTCGCGTCGCTCGAACGCGCGATCGAGCTGAACGCGGTATCGGTCGACAAGAACCGCGCGGCGTTCGACTGGGGCCGCCGCGCCGCGCACGACCTGGCCAGCGTGAAGCAGGCCGCGGCCGGCGACGCCCGGCCCGCGCAAGGCGCGACGGTGATTTCGCTGCACACGAAGAAGGCGGTCGACGCGCTGATCGCGAAGCGCGTCGAATTCCTCACCGCGTACCAGAACGCCGCGTACGCGTCGCGTTATGCGGCATTCGTCGACAAGGTGCGCGCCGCCGAGCGCGCGCTCGCCGACGGCGACACGGTGCAGGAGCCGCTGACCGAAGCGGTCGCGCGCAACCTGTTCAAGCTGATGGCGTACAAGGACGAATACGAGGTTGCGCGGCTGCAGTCCGATCCCGCGTTCCTCGCGCGGCTGATCGCGCAGTTCGAAGGCGACTGGAAGCTGAAATTCCACCTCGCGCCGCCGCTGTTCGCGAAGACGGACGCCCACGGCCATCTCGTGAAGAAGGCGTACGGCCCGTGGATGATGTCCGCGTTCCGGCTGCTCGCGAAGGCGAAGTTCCTGCGCGGCACGGGGCTCGACCCGTTCGGCCGCACCGCGGAGCGCCGCACCGAGCGCGCGCTGATCGGCGAATATGAAGCGCTGATCGGCGAGGTGCTGGGCAGGCTGAACGCGGCCAACCGGCCGCTCGCGCTCGAGCTTGCGGCGCTGCCGGACGGCATTCGCGGCTACGGCCACGTGAAGGAGAACAACCTGCGCGCGGTGCGGCAGAAGTGGGACACGCTGCTCGCGAAGTGGCGCTCGCCGGCAGGCGGCCAGTCGCATCAGCAGGTCGCCTAACGGCGCGCGCGGCGGGCGTTCGCGGTCCGGATGCCCGCCCCGCGCCGCCGTCGCCCTTAGAGTTCACGCGAAAAAAAACGCCACGGAACGCAGGTTCCGCGGCGTTTTTCATTGTGCCGCGCGTGACGCGCGGCACACGAGCGTGGACTTACTTCGTGTTCACGTTCGCGGCGGCAACGGCCGTCATGTTGATGATCCGGCGCACGGTCGCGGCCGGCGTCAGGATGTGGACCGGCTTGGCCGCGCCGAGCAGGAACGGGCCGACCGTCACGCCTTCGCCGCCGACCATCTTCAGCAGGTTGTACGCGATGTTCGCCGCTTCGACGTTCGGCATGATCAGCAGGTTCGCCTCGCCCGACAGCGTCGTGCCCGGGAACGCCTGCTTGCGGATCAGTTCCGACAGCGCCGCGTCGCCGTGCATTTCACCGTCGACTTCGAGGTTCGGCGCACGTTCGACGATCAGCTTGCGGGCCTCGGCCATCCGGCGCGACGACGCCGACGGCGCACTGCCGAAGTTCGAGTTCGACAGCAGCGCGGCCTTCGGCGTGATGCCGAAGCGCTCGATCTCGGCCGCGGCCTGGATCGTCATGTCGGCGAGCTGGTCGGCGCTCGGCAACTCGTTCACGTACGTGTCGCACACGAACAGGTTGCGGCCCGGCAGCATCAGCAGGTTCATCGCGGCGAAGTGCTCGGCGCCCTTCGCGCGGCCCAGCACCTGCTCGATGAACTTCAGGTGGCTGTGGAACGTATCGATCATCCCGCAGACCATCCCGTCCGCATCGCCCAGGTGCACGAGCATCGCGCCGATCAGCGTGTTGAACTTGCGCATCGCGGCCTTCGCGACTTCCGGCGTCACGCCGTCGCGCGCGCCGATCTCCTGATACGCCTGCCAGTAGCGGTGGTAGCGCGCATCGTCTTCCGGATCGACGATTTCGAAATCGGTGCCGGCCTTCAGCTTCGAGCCGATCTTCGCGAGGCGCATGTCGACGACCGACGGACGGCCGATGATGATCGGCTTCGCGATCTTTTCCAGCAGCACGAACTGCGCGGCGCGCAGCACGCGCTCATCCTCGCCTTCGGCGAAAACGATGCGGGCCTCCTTCTGCTTCGCGGTCGCGAACACCGGACGCATCACCATGCCGGTGCGGTAGACGGTCGCGCCGAGCTGTTCGCGGTACGCGTCCATGTCCTGGATCGGGCGCGTGGCGACGCCCGAATCCATCGCGGCTTGCGCCACGGCCGGCGCGATCTTGATGATCAGGCGCGGGTCGAACGGCTTCGGAATCAGGTATTCCGGCCCGAACTCCAGCGAATGGCCTTCATACGCCTTCGCGACCTCCTCGCTCTGGTCGGTTTCCTGCGCCAGCTCGGCGATCGCGCGCACGCACGCGAGCTTCATTTCTTCCGTGATCGTCGTCGCGCCGACGTCGAGCGCGCCGCGGAAGATGAACGGAAAGCACAGCACGTTGTTGACCTGGTTCGGGTAGTCCGAACGGCCGGTCGCGACGATCGCGTCCGGGCGCACGGCCTTCGCGTCTTCCGGGCGGATTTCCGGTTCCGGGTTCGCGAGCGCCAGGATCAGCGGGCGCTCGCCCATCGTCTTGACCATGTCCTGCTTCAGCACGCCCGCGCTCGAGCAGCCGAGGAACACGTCGGCGCCGACGATCGCATCGGCGAGCGAGCGCGCGTCGGTGTTCGCCGCATAGCGCTGCTTCGACGGATCGAGGTTGCCGCGCCCTTCGTAGATCACGCCCTTCGAATCGGCGACGAGGATGTTCGTCTTCGTGAGGCCGAGGTTCACCAGCAGGTCCAGACACGCGATCGCGGCCGCGCCGGCGCCCGAACACACGAGCTTCACTTCCGACAGCTTCTTGCCGACGACCTTCAGGCCGTTCAGGATCGCGGCCGATGCGATGATCGCGGTGCCGTGCTGGTCGTCGTGGAAGACGGGGATCTTCATGCGCTCGCGCAGCTTCTGCTCGATGTAGAAGCACTCCGGCGCCTTGATGTCCTCGAGGTTGATGCCGCCGAGCGTCGGCTCGAGCATCGCGATCGCCTCGACGAGCTTGTCGGGGTCGGACTCCGAGAGTTCGATGTCGAACACGTCGATGCCCGCGAATTTCTTGAAGAGGCAGCCCTTGCCTTCCATCACCGGCTTCGCGGCGAGCGGGCCGATGTTGCCGAGGCCGAGCACGGCCGTGCCGTTCGTGATGACGCCGACGAGGTTGCCGCGCGACGTGTACTTCTGCGCGTCGAGCGGATCGGCGTGGATCGCCTCGCACGCGGCGGCGACGCCCGGCGAATACGCGAGCGACAGATCGAGCTGGTTCGACAGCGGCTTGGTCGGGGTGACCGAAATCTTGCCGGGTTTCGGGTTCAGGTGATAAGCGAGAGCGGCCTGCTTCAGTTGTTCGTCCATGATTGACCTGCGAGAGACATGCGAAATATTGACGACTCAGTACACAGCACCTTCGGCCGCGTCTGCCTGAATCGAGGGGATGGTCGACTGCGAGACGGCCCGCGACGCGCCGGATGGGCACGCCAACGAACCTTGGCGGGTGGCAAGAGGAAAGTACAAAGTACTGAACGATTTCTTAGGGTCGCCTAGTGTACACCCCCTAAATGACCTCCGTTGGTGCACCGCCGCATCCCCGGCGTCCGTGTCGGACTGGTCGTGCCCCGTTTGTTTCGCCGGTGGCGAGCGGCGCGGCGGCGCGCGCGAATTCCGCCGAAAACCGGCCTGAATCGGGTAAAATAGCGGGCTACGCGCGCAGCGATGCGATTGGTCCGCCAATCGCGCCCCGGCCCTTCGGGCAGGTTCCCCTTGCTGCGCCATCGGGCCCGCGCCCGCTCCTCGCTCATCACCCAAGGAATGCCCATGACAGGCTACGATCGTCAGTCGATCTCGGATACGACCGCCAAAATCCTGCTCGAAGTGCAGGCGGTGCACTTCAATGCCGAAAAACCGTTCATCTTCACGTCCGGCTGGGCAAGCCCCGTCTATATCGACTGCCGCAAGCTGATCTCGTATCCGCGCGTGCGCCGTGCGCTGATGGAAATGGCGGAAACGACGATCACGCGCGACATCGGCTTCGAGCAGATCGATGCGGTGGCGGGCGGCGAGACGGCCGGCATCCCGTTCGCGGCATGGATCGCGGACCGGATGATGGTGCCGATGCAGTACGTGCGCAAAAAGCCGAAGGGTTTCGGCCGCAACGCGCAGATCGAAGGCCATCTCGAGGAAGGCTCGCGCGTGCTGCTGGTGGAAGACCTGACGACCGACAGCCGCAGCAAGATCAACTTCGTCAACGCGCTGCGCACCGCGGGCGCGACGGTGAACCACTGCTTCGTGCTGTTCCACTACGACATCTTCAAGGAAAGCGTGTCGGTCCTGAAGGACATCGACGTCGACCTGCACGCGCTCGCCACGTGGTGGGACGTGCTGCGCGTCGCGAAGGCGTCGGGCTACTTCGAGACGAAGACGCTCGACGAAGTCGAGAAATTCCTGCACGCACCGGCCGAATGGTCGGCCGCGCACGGCGGCGCGACGGCCCCGAAGGAATGACGCCACGCCGGCGCACGCGCCGGCACACTGGCTGAAGAGCCGCCTGCTTCATCGCAGGCGGTTTTTTTTCGTCTGCCGACTAGCGCGCTGACCGATCGCGATCGCGGGCGCCGGTGTGCGTCGCTCATCGAACCCTAATGCTAGACTTGACCCATCGCCGCCCTCAGCGGCGCGGGCAACACACAACGCCAACAATGCCGGGCGCCGCGGCCCGGCCCACGTGACGGGAGAAGCGCCATATGCGTGTGGATCGCCGGATCACTCCGCCTGCGCCATCGGGCCGCCCGTCTGCGTTCCTCCTCCCCGCCCTCCTGTGCGCTGCCGTTTTCGCGGCGCTGCCCGCGCATGCGGAAGGCCCGTTCACCGTGACGAGCGACGACCTGACGCCCGGCGCCCGCGTGCGGGCCGCGAACGTGTTCGACCGCGGCGACTGCAAGGGCGCGAACCGCTCGCCGCAACTCGCGTGGCGCAACCCGCCGCCCGGCACGCGCGGCTACGCGGTCACGGTCTTCGATCCCGATGCGCCCGGGCATGGCTGGTGGCACTGGGCCGTCGCGGGCATTCCGGCGACCGTCACGAGCCTGCCGGCCGACGCGAGCGCATCCGGCTTCCTGCGCCGCATCGGCGCGAGCGAGGCACGCAACGACTACGGGATCGACGGCTACGGCGGCCCGTGCCCGCCGCCCGGCAAGCCGCATCGCTACGTGATCACCGTCTACGCGCTCAAAGGCACCGACCTGCGCATTTCGCAGGGTCGCCCCGCGCCGATGTTCGAGCACGAGATCGGCACGCTCGCGATCGGCACCGCGCAACTCACGGTCACTTACGGCCAGTAGCCGCACGGCGTCTCGCCTGGCAGTGGCGCCGCGATTGCAGACCGCCGCGAATTTCGGTGCGCCGCACGCGCACGTTGTCTCGTCATTTCGGCTTGCTAGACTCGTCGTCACCGGTCGCGGCATCCCCTGCCGCGCGACCGTCGCGCCGCCTGCCGGCGACGCGTGACGCGGCGAGCCGGCGGCCCGCCGTTCCCGTCCCTTTCCGGAGAACGCTTCATGTCGAACATCGTCATCGTCTATCACAGCGGCTACGGTCACACGCAGAAACTGGCCGAAGCCGTGCACGCCGGCGCGCAGGACGCCGGCGCGAACGTGCGCCTGATCGCCGTCGGCGACCTCGACGACGCAGGCTGGGCCGCGCTCGACGCGGCGGACGCGATCGTCTTCGGCGCGCCGACCTACATGGGCGGCCCGTCCGCGCAGTTCAAGCAATTCGCCGATGCCACGTCGAAAGCGTGGTTCACGCAGAAATGGAAGGACAAAATCGCCGCGGGCTTCACGAACTCCGCGACGATGAACGGCGACAAGTTCTCGACGATTCAATATTTCGTCACGCTGGCGATGCAGCATGGGATGGTGTGGGTCGGCACGAGCCTGATGCCGGCGAACTCGAAGGCGGCCACGCGCAACGACATCAACTATCTCGGCGGCTCGACGGGCCTGCTCGCGCAGTCGCCGGCCGATGCGACGCCCGACGAAGGGCCGCTGCCGGGCGACCTCGAGACCGGCAAGGCATTCGGCCGGCGCGTCGCCGAAGCGACCGCCCGCTGGGACGCCGGCGCCCGCTGAGCGCGCGCGTTCCCCGGCCCGCGCGCGTGCCGGCGGGCGTCAAAGGGACACGAAGATGGACGCGAAGACGGCCCGCCGGCCGTCTTTTTTCGCCCCGCGCGCTGCAGTGCCGCCGGATGACGTCTTAAAATGGCGGTTTCAGGGCGCCGCGGCTCCCGTTTCATTCAGTGAGAGCGAAATGAGCACCAAAGTTTTTGTCGACGGCCAGGAAGGCACGACCGGCCTCAAGATCTTCGAATACCTGTCGGCACGCAGCGACATCGAGATCCTGCGCATCGAGGAAGCGAAGCGCAAGGACGTCGACGAGCGCCGCCGCCTGATCAACGCGTCGGACGTCACGTTCCTGTGCCTGCCGGACGTCGCGTCGCGCGAATCCGCGTCGCTCGTCGAGAACCCGAACACCACGCTGATCGACGCGAGCACCGCGTTCCGCACCAGCGCCGACTGGGCGTACGGCCTGCCCGAGCTGACCCGCGCGCAGCGCGAGAAGATTCGCACGTCGAAGCGCATCGCGGTGCCCGGCTGCCACGCGTCGGCGTTCGTGCTCGCGATGCGGCCGCTCGTCGATGCGGGCATCGTCGCGCCGACGTTCGCCGCGCACAGCTACTCGATCACCGGCTACAGCGGCGGCGGCAAGTCGATGATCGCCGAGTACGAAAGCGCCACGCCGGGCGGCAAGCTCGCGAGCCCGCGCCCGTACGCGCTCGGCCTCGCGCACAAGCACCTGCCGGAAATGGCCGCGCACACGGGCCTCGCGCACGCACCGATCTTCACGCCGATCGTCGGCCCGTTCCTGAAGGGCCTCGCGGTGACGACCTACTTCACGCCCGAGCAGCTCGCGAAGCGCGCGACGCCGCAGGACGTGCAGCGCGTGTTCGCCGAGTACTACGCGGACGAAGCGTTCGTGCGCGTCGCGCCGTTCGATGCGGACGCGAACCTCGACGGCGGCTTCTTCGACGTGCAGGCGAACAACGACACGAACCGCGTCGACCTGTTCGTGTTCGGCAACGCGGAGCGCTTCGTCACGGTCGCGCGCCTCGACAACCTCGGCAAGGGCGCGTCGGGCGCCGCGATCCAGTGCATGAACCTCAACATCGGCGCGGCCGAGGACGCGGGCCTCAAACGCTGATTCAACATCGCATGCGATGCAAAGCCGGCCGTTGGCCGGCTTTTTATTTACCCGTATCAGGCAATATATAAAAACACCGCGCCGCGCATTTACAAATATTTACAAGCTTTCCATTGCGCGATTACAAGTGGATTAATTCGCCCCTTCCTTATCCAGTCAATCCCGAATAGGGATAAACCGGATACCCGTTGATTTAAACGCTGCTGTTATACGCCAGAAGGTGCTGCGAGAGCGTGCCGGGCGTCGCGCATCCCCCACTCCGGCAGCTTTCGGTAGCCCGTTCCGCGTTTAAATTCTTACCGTTTGCCTTATTGGGCAAGCATTCAATTCGCAGATCCCGTTTCAATCGCCTTTTTTAGACGGGTTCATCAATTGACAGCAAAAACACAGGCAGCGACATTAGCTCGCACAATTAAACGATTGGAGACAGCGGCATGTCGCACACCTTATCGAAGGGGGTGGCAACGGCCTTTGCCATTGCCCCTTTCCTGGTTGCATGTGGTGGGGGGGACTCAGGCGGCGCGCTCGCGCCGATCAACGCGCCCCAATGTTCCGGCTCGAGCTGCGGCACGCAAGGGCAGCCGCCTTCGCAACCGATCAACGGCGCACTGTGCCCGGCCAACGCGGATATCGTGAAGAGCACGTATCTCGGCGGCGCGGGTAGCGGCGAGATCGTCAGCGTCAACATCGACGCGGTCGCGATGACGTACACGCTCAAGTGGCTCGAATCGCCGATTCCGCTGAAGACGGGCACCGTCACGCCGAGCCGCGTCGGCACGACGATCACCGGCAAGGTCATTCATCCGCCGACCGGCACGCTGCCGACCGCCGAGCAGACGCGCTGCGCGTTCGTCCTCACGCCGGGCACCGGCCCCGCGCCGGATGGCTCGACCTATTCGACGGCCGCCGACTTCAACCAGGCGAACCCGCCGATGCTGCTGGTCGGCATGGGCGTCGCGGGCGGCGGCATTCCGGGCGCGACGATCCAGTACGACGGGCTGACGATCATCCCGGGCGTCGTGCAGAACGTCGGCCAGGTGCCGAACCGTCACTTCGACTTCTATCCGTTCCTCGGCTTCGCAAACACGACGACCGATCTGTCAAAACTGCCGGGCACGTACAACGCGCTGCTCTACCACCTCGTGCCGTCGGGCAACTACGCGACGAAGGGCTCGACCTCGAGCGAGACGTTCGACGCGAACGGCGCGTGCACGTCGAGCGGGTCGGGTGGCTGCCAGACGACCGGCGATCCGTGGAAAACGAGCGCGAACGGCGGCTACTTCGACAGCGCCAAGGCGCCGCAGACGCTGCCGCAGACGCAACTGCCGATCGTCGGCGCGACCGGCAAGTCGGCCACCGCGCACATGGTGATCGGCCAGCTCAACGGCGCGACGGTGCCGGTGATCGTGCGCACGGGCAACGTGAACCTCGGCACGCCGCCACTGCACCTCGATGCGCAGGTCGACGACGAATCGGGCATCGCGGTGCTCGGCGCGGCGACGGCGATCACGTCGGGCGCGATCGATGGCGGCTACGCGGGCGCGGACTCGAACTTCAAGTACACGGCCGCACTGATCCGCGGCGGCAACGCGTCGTTCATCAACCCGTCCACGCAGGCCGAGGAAGACGGCTTCACGCTCGACTACGGCCAGACGACACCGGGCCTGCTGAACGCGAAAACCGCCCCGCCGAGCGGCGCGAACTACCCGTCCGTATCGGGCGTGGTGATCGCGACGGGCGGGCTGTACGCGGCGCTGATCCAGGGCACGGTAAACGGCGGCGTCACGTCGACGTCGGCGAATTCGACGACGTCGTCGACCCCGTACTTCGGCGTGGGCGCGCAGATCAGCAAGTAGCGATCGGGGACGCGGCGGCCGGCCTGCCGCCGCGTGACGCAGGGAAGGCACGAAGGCGCCCGGCACGGCGCCAACAAGACGAGCACGACCAACAGAAGCGGCCGACAGGGAGCTGGCCGCCGCACAAGACAAATCTGGAGGAGCAACATGAAGCGCAACCTCATTCTGGCGGCGGCCTTTGCCGGCCCCCTTCTTTCCGCCTGCGGCGGCGGCAGCGACAACCCGCCGCCGCTCGTCGAAGAGCGGCTTTGCCCTACCACGCTCGACTACAACACCGTGTTTACGGGCGGCGCGGGCAGCGGCGAACTCGCGAAGGTCCAGCTCGACACGACCAAGATGACCTGGCAGGTCACCTATGTCGAATCGGCGGTGCCGCAAAAGACCGGCACCGTCACGCCGACCCGCGCGGGCACCGTCGACAGCGGCACGCTCACGCAGGAAACGCTGCTGCCGACCAACAAGCTGAACCAGTGCGCGTTCCGCCTGAACGGCGCGAGCCTCGATGCGTCGCGTCCGGCGCGCATCTTCGTCGGCTTCGGCGTCGCGGGCGGCACGATTCCCGGCAAGGAGATCCAGTTCGACGGCGTGCTCGGCCAGGCCGCGGTGCCCGACACGAAATTCCCGTACTACCCGTTCATCGGGTTCTCGTCGATCGAAACCGACATCACGAAGGTCGCGGGTACGTACAGCCACATCGGCTTCGGCGAAGTGCCGTCGCAGAAATTCGGGCCGGCGTCGATCGACGCGAAAGTGACGATCAACGCGGACGGCACGTGGACCAAGTGCGACACGACCGGCCAGTTCGCCGGCGGCGCGTGCACGCAGCAGGGCACGAACTTCGTGCAGTCGGCCGACGGCAGCGGCGCGTTCCAGTCGAACAACTACGCGAGCCAGCTGAAGCCGACGCTGTCGGCCACGCCGCAGGGCAAGGGCTTCATGGTCGTCGGCAAGCTGCGCAACCAGCTCGTGCCGATCCTCGTGCGCACGGGGGTCGCGAACCCGAACCCGACGCCGGACAGCAACGGCGTGCCGGGCCTGACCGCCGACGACGAATCGAGCATCTCGATCCTCGCGCCGCAGACGGCCGTCGCGGCCGGTTCGCAGAACGGCGAATACATCGGCGTCGACAGCCAGTTCGATTACCGGACCACCGCGCTGATCGACAAGCAGGCCACGCTGCTCGATCCGTTCCAGCCGTCGCAGGCGTCGCTCACGAGAGTGCTCGACCTGGACTACACGCAGAAGGTGCCGGGCACGGTCACGACGATCCATACGGGTTCGGGCAGCACGTCGCCGACCGGCAAGTTCATCTTCTCGGGCGGCGTGTTCGGTTTCCTCGACAACGCGGGATCGACGCCGTATTTCACGATCGGCGCATTCGTCCAGTAAGCGGAGGGGAAAGCCGTGATGAAGAAAACCCTTCTCTGCGCGGCGGCCGGCGCCGCCGCCGTGGCGCCGCTCGCCGCGCACGCGCAGAGCGCCGGCAGCAACGTCGTCACGCTGGGCTGGTTCCACATCATGCCGCAGCAGAGCAGCACGCCGATGACGACCAACGTCGCGCCGACGCCGATCAACACGCCGCTGCGGCTGCCGCCGTCGTTCACATCGGCCGGCACCGGGCTGCACACGAGCGGCGCCGACACCGTCGGCCTGACGGTCAGCCACTTCCTGACCGACCATATCGCGGTCACGTCGGTGGCCGGCGTGCCGCCGGTGTTCAAGGTGTCGGGCCAAGGCACGATCAAGCCGCCGGGGCCGGCCGGCGCGCTCGGCACGCAGAACATCGGGCTGGCCTCGGTCAATCCGATCGTGAAGAGCGTGCGGCAGTGGAGCCCGGCGGTGATCCTGCAGTACTACTTCGGGCAGGCGACCGCGAAGTTCCGCCCGTTCCTCGGCCTCGGCGTGTCGTACAACTGGTTCAGCGACCTGCAGCTCAATACGAACTTCATCAAGCAGACGCAGGACAACCTCGGCGCGATCCTCGCGGCGGGCGCGGGCAAGCCGGGTACGACGTCGGTGGAGGCGAAGGCATCGTCGTCGTGGCAGCCGGTGTTCAACGCGGGCCTGCAGTACAACCTGACGGAACACTTCGGGCTGGTCGCGTCGGTGACCTACATCCCGCTGAAGACGACGTCGACGGTGACGATCAAGGCGGCGGACGGCTCGGTGCTCGCCGAGTCGAAATCGGACCTGAAGGCGGACCCGATCATCAGCTACGTCGGGATGACATACAAGTTCTGAGCGCGGCGGCCGTCGGCGAATGGAAATGGAGCGCTGCGACTCAATCGCAGGCAAAAAAAAGCCCGCCTGATCGGCGGGCTGAATCCATATCAGAGGAGACATGGAGGAGACAGGTGCAATCATATCGAATCGGTTTCCGCAATGCAACATTTCCGTAGAGAAAATAAGGATTTTCCCTCGAACGCGGCCTCTACTTCTCCGTCACGGCGCCTGACCCCTTTCCGCTCTCCCGCTCCAGCACCTCTCCCAGTGCGTCGCGCAGCAGCGCGACCGGCCGCATGAGGCGGCCCGGCAGCGTGCCGTGCACGATCCATACGTTGATCCGCGTTTCCAGCCCCGCCGTTTCCACCACCCTCAGCGCATCGCGATGCGCGCTGCGCGCCAGCGCGTTCGGCGGCGCGATGCCGATGCCGGCGCCGCGCGCGACGAGCGACAACTGCAGTTCCGAGCCGAATGCCTCGACCGCGACGTCGAACGGCAGCCCGGCCGCGCCGAGCGCGCGGCTCAGCGCCGAACGCATCCCACAGCCGTCCTGGCTCAGTACCCACGGAAAGCCCGACAGCGTGTCGAGCGACAGCGGGCCGTCCGGCAGCGGGAAATCGCGTGCGGCCACGAGCACCGTCGGCTGCGTGGCGAGCAGCGTCGCCGTCAATGCGTCCGGCAGCGCCGCGCTCGCGGGCACCATCACGGTCGCGACGTCGAGCGCACCGCGCTCGATGCCCTGCACCAGCGCGGGCGACCAGCCGGCCGTCACGCGCAGCGTGAGGCGCGGAAACGCGTCGCGCAGCCGGTCGATCGGCCGCTCCAGCGCGAGTTCGGACAGAAACGGCGGCACGCCGATGCGCAGCTCGCCCGACGGCTCGCTGTCCGGTGTGCCCGCCGCCATCAGTTCGTCGACCGCGCCGAGCACGTTGCGCGCGAGCGCGTAGACGTCGCGCCCGGCGGCGGTCGGCTTCAGCGGCTTGCTCTGCCGTTCGAGCAACGGCACGCCAAGCAGCGTTTCGAGGTTCTGCACGCGCCGCGTCAGGCCCGGCTGCGTCAGGTGGAGCTTCGCGGCCGCGGCGACCATCGACCCGCTGTCGACGACCGCGACGAACGCCTGGAGATCACGCGTATTCAAAACAAACTCGCATAATCATGTTAGACATATTTCAATTGTCGCATAAAGATCGGACGCCTACGATGGGCGTTCCTTCGACTCCTCTTGGTTTGCAATGAACTGCCCTGTCAATCGTTGCTCCGCCCCCGTTTCTCCGACCGTCGCCGCGCCCGCGCCGCCTGCACTGAGCATCGGCATGACGCTGTTCTTCGCCGCGACGGTCGGCGTGATCGTGATGGACCTGTTCGCCGCGCAGCCGTTGACCGGCCCGATCAGCGCGGACCTGCACCTGCCGCCCGGCCTCGCGGGCCTCGTCGCGATGCTGCCGCAGCTCGGCTATGCGGCCGGGCTCGCGTTGCTCGTGCCGCTGGTCGACCTGCTCGAGAACCGCCGTTTGATCGTCGCGACGCTCGCCGTCTGCGCGACCGCGCTCGCGCTGCCCGCCTTCACGCAGTCGGGCACCGTGTTCCTGCTCGCGACGCTCGCGGCCGGCGCCGCGTCGAGCGTGATCCAGATGCTCGTGCCGATGGCCGCGTCGATGGCGCCCGACGCGCAGCGCGGCCGCGCGGTCGGCAACGTGATGAGCGGGCTGATGCTCGGGATCCTGCTGTCGCGGCCGCTCGCGAGCCTGATCGCGGGGTCGGCAGGCTGGCGCGCGTTCTATCTGCTCGCCGCGCTCGCGAACGCGGCGATCGCGGTCGTGCTCGCGCTGCGCCTGCCGGCGCGCACGCCGTCGATCACGGCCAGTTACCGCGCGTTGCTCGCGTCGATGGGACGGCTGCTTGCCGACGAACCGGTGCTGCGCCGGCATGCGCTGTTGGCCGCGCTCGCGATGGCCGCGTTCAGCGCGTTCTGGACCGCCGTCGGGCTGCGGCTCGCGCAGCCGCCGTTCGCGCTCGATCTGCACGGCATTGCGCTGTTCGCGTTCGCCGGCGCCAGCGGCGCGATCGTCACGCCGCTCGCCGGCCGCGCGGGCGACCGCGGCCACGGCCCGGCCGCGCAACGGCTCGCGCACGGCACGATGCTCGCGGCGCTCGTCGTGCTCGGCATCGCCGGCGCAGGCTGGTTCGGCTTCGATGCGCACGCGCATCGCGGCGTCGCGCTCGCGCTGCTGGCCGGCGGCGCGGCGCTGCTCGATGCGGGCGTGATCGTCGATCAGACGATCGGTCGCCGCGCGATCAACCTGCTGAACCCGGCCGCGCGCGGACGCCTGAACGGGCTGTTCGTCGGGCTGTTCTTCGTCGGCGGCGCGCTCGGCGCGGCGCTCGCGGGCAGCGCGTGGGCATGGGGCGGCTGGAGCGCGGTGTGTGGCGTCGGATTCGCGTTCGCCGGCGCGGCGACCGTGTTCGGGCTGGCGACCGGACGCGGGCCCGGCGCGGCGGCGCTGGATCGGCCGCGTGCGTGAGCCCTCACCGGTGAAGCGGCGCCCAAAAGCCGAACGCCCCACCCTCTTGCGAGAGATGGGGCATTCGGTACGCCGGGGTCGGCCGGGAATCAGTGACGGACCAGCGCCATCATCGCGCCGAAGCCGACGAACAGCCCGCCCGTCAGCCGGTTGAACACCTTCGCGACGCTCTGGCTCTTCAGCGTGGCGCCGATGCGCGTGCCGAACGCCGCGTAGACGAGATACCAGCTCACCTCGATCACCGCGAACGTGACGACGAGGATGCCGAACTGCGGCAGCGTCGGCTCGGCCGCGTTGATGAACTGCGGCAGCAGCGCGGCCGCGAACAGGATCGCCTTCGGGTTGCTGCCCGCGACCAGGAAGCCGTTGCGGAACAGCGCGACGCGCGATGTCGAGGCCGCTTGCGACGACACCGCATCGACGTCGGCCGCCGGCGCGTCGTCCACGCGCGCGCGCCACGCCTTCACGCCGAGATAGATCAGATAGGCTGCGCCCGCGAAGCGCAACGCATCGAACGTCGTCGGCCATGCTTCGAGCACCGCGCCGAGCCCGGCCGCGGAGACCGCGAGCATCAGCACCAGCGCGCTCAGGCAGCCGGCCATCGTCGCGGACGAGCGCCGCAGCCCGTGGCGCGCGCCATGCGTCATCACGAGCAGCATGTTCGGGCCCGGAATCGCCGACACGACGAACACCGTCGCCACGAAAAGCCACCACGTATGCAAGTTCATGACTGCCTCTGCCTGAAATGAATGTAGGGAAAACGGACTGTCGATTATGCCGTGCGCACCGCGCTTCTGTCGCGCGTCAGCGGCCCGCGCGGCGCAGCGCGGCCTCGCCGAGCACCGCGAAATCCTGGTCGCCGCCGCCGTGCGCGAGCGCATCGAGCAGGCTGTCGCGCACGACGCTCGCCACCGGCAGCGGCACCGACGTCGCGTCGCCGGCCTCCAGCGCGAGCCGGACGTCCTTCAGCCCGAGCCGCGCCTTGAAGCGCGCGGGCTCGTAGCGCCGCTCGGCGATCATCGCGCCGTAGCCTTCGTAGACGGGCCCCGGAAACACGCTGCTGGTGATCACGTCGAGGAAATCGCGCATCGCGACGCCGTGCGCGCCGAGCAGCGCAGACGCCTCGCCGAGCGTCTCGATCGCCGACGCGAGCGTGAAGTTCGCGGCGATCTTCGCGACGTTCGCGTGCTGCGGCAGCGAGCCGAAGCGCCAGGTCTTCTGGCCGATCGCGTCGAACAGCGGCTGCACGCGGTCGATCGCCTCGGCCGGGCCGCCGGCCATGATCGTCAGGCGCGCGGCGGCCGCGACGTCGGGCCGCCCCATCACCGGCGCGGCGACATAGTCGATGCCGCGCGACGCATGCGCGTGCGCGAGCGATTCGGCGAGCGCGACCGACACGGTCGCCATGTTCACGTGGATCAGCCCGCGCGGCGCCTGGGCCAGCAGCGCATCGTCGAACACCGCGCGCGCGGCCGCATCGTCGCCGAGCATCGAGAACACGGCGTCGCCGCGAAACGCGTCGGCCGGCGTGTCGACGATCTGCGCGCCGAATGCCGCGAGCGGCTCGGCCCGCTCGCGCGACCGGTTCCAGACCCGCACCGTGTGGCCCGCCTTCAGCAGGTTCGTCGCGATCGCCTGCCCCATTTCGCCCAGCCCGATAAACCCGAGATCCATGTCTCGCTCCTTCGCTCCGTGAAGCCGCGAGTTAAACACAGATGCCGGCGCGCTGCAGCGCCTGCCGCCGGCCGGGCGCGGTGCGCATTCGGCGCCTGAAAAAACAAAACCCCGCATGCCGGAGCATGCGGGGTTGGCCGACCGATGACCGGCCACGCCGGCCGTGGCGGCGGAACCGCTTAGTTCTGCGTGCCTGCGTCGTTCGTGCCGGCGGCCGATGCGGCTGCAGCCTTCGCCTGGCCCTTCTTCGAGCCGTGGTGCTTCAGTTGGTGCTTCGGCTTGCTGTGATCCTTCTTGGCCGGTGCCGATGCGGCAGCCGACATGTCGGCTGCCGGCGCGGACGCCTGTGCGAATGCCGAAACCGATGCGAGTGCGAATGCTGCGGCGATGATCGAAGCGAGCGTCTTCTTCATTGTTCTTCCTTTAGCGGAGAAAAAATCAAACGTACCGGTAAGTAAAGATGCGAGGCATTCGCACCGGAGCCCCAGGCCGCGAGGCTGGCTTTCGCCGTTCCGTCGCGACAAAACCTGACGCACTGGTTCCATAACGCACCGCATTCGCGGCAAGTTGACACGTTGCTTGCATCCTCGGGTTTCCCCGGGGGCGGGCGCGTCGGCCGGCGCCAGCGGGCCGGACGGGCCGCCGCCGCACGGCGCCGCAAACCGGCTCGCGCGGCGCCGGAGCGACGCTTATACTGGCGTCCATCCGTCCCTTTCCCCGGAAACCGGATCGCGGCCGGTCGCACGACCGCCGCCGTCTCGAGGCGCTCAAATTGCCCGATCACAATCTGGACAAACTGAAAATCGACCGGCGTCCGATCGCCCCGGTGCCGCGCCGGCGCCGCTGGGGGCGCTATGCGGTCGCCGCCGCGCTCGTCGTCGTCGCGATCGTCGCCGGCCTCGCGCTCACCGGCCGGCCGACCGTCGACACCACGTCCGTCACGTCCGCCTACCCGTACCAGAACGATACGCAGCTCAATGCGACCGGCTACGTCGTGCCGCAGCGCAAGGCCGCGGTCGCGTCGAAGGGCCAGGGGCGCGTCGAGTGGCTCGGCGTGCTCGAAGGCACGCGCGTGAAGCAGGACCAGATCATCGCGCGTCTCGAAAGCAACGACGTGCAAGCGTCGCTCGCCCAGGCGCGTGCGCAGGTGCAGGTGTCCCGTGCGAACCTCGGCGTCGCGCAGGCGGAACTCAAGGATGCGGAGATCGCGCTGCGCCGCACCGCCGCGCTCGCGCCGAAGGGCGCCGTGCCGGCCGCGCAGCTCGACACCGACACGGCGCGCGTGAACAAGGCGCGCGCGACGCTCAACAGCGACCAGGCCGCGATCGTGTCGGCCGAAGCGAACGCGCAGGCCGCGCAGGTGGCGGTCGACCAGACGGTGATCCGCGCGCCGTTCGACGGCATCGTGCTCGCGAAGCATGCGAACGTCGGCGACAACATCACGCCGTTCTCGTCCGCGTCGGACAGCAAGGGCGCGGTCGTGACGATCGCCGACATGGAGACGCTCGAGGTCGAGGCCGACGTCGCCGAATCGAACATCGCGAAGATCCGCGCCGAGCAGCCGTGCGAGATCCAGCTCGACGCGCTGCCCGACATGCGCTTCGCGGGCCGCGTGTCGCGCATCGTGCCGACCGTGGACCGCTCGAAGGCCACCGTGCTCGTGAAGGTGCGCTTCGTCGACCGCGACGAGCGCGTGCTGCCCGACATGAGCGCGAAGATCGCGTTCCTGTCGAAGCCGGCGACGGCGCAGGACCGGCAGCCGGTGACGGCCGTGCAGGCGAGCGCGGTCGTGGAGCGCGACGGCCGGCCGGTCGTGTTCGTCGTGAAGGACGACGCCGTGCATGCGGTGGCCGTGACGAAGGGCGCGCGGATCGGCGAGCTGGTCGCCGTGCGCGGCGTGAAACCCGGCGACACGGTCGTGCTCGCGCCGGGCGCGAAACTGAAGGACGGCGCGAAAGTGACCGTCGCGAAGAAGTAGCGCGTGAACGACGCCCGGCCACCCCTCGTCGAGCTCAGCCACGTCGCGAAGTCGTACCGGCGCGGCAACCAGATCGTGCCCGTGCTGACCGACATCACGCTCGACATCGGCGAAGGCGACTTCGTCGCGCTGATGGGGCCGTCGGGCTCCGGCAAGAGCACGCTGCTGAATCTCGTGGCCGGCATCGACCGGCCCGACAGCGGGGAACTGCGCGTCGGCGGCCTCGACATCTCGCAACTCGCCGAGGCGCAACTGGCCGAATGGCGCGCGGCGAACGTCGGCTTCATCTTCCAGTTCTACAACCTGATGCCCGTGCTCACCGCGTTCGAGAACGTCGAGCTGCCGCTGATGCTCACGCACCTGTCGCGCCGCGAGCGGCGCGAACGCGTCGAGCTGGTGCTCGACATGGTGAATCTCGGCGATCGCACGAGCCATTACCCGTCGGAGCTGTCGGGCGGCCAGCAGCAGCGCGTCGCGATCGCGCGCGCGCTGATCACCGATCCGGTGCTGATCGTCGCCGACGAGCCGACCGGCGACCTCGACCGCGCATCGGCCACCGACGTGCTCGCGATGCTGCAGCGGATGAATGCCGAACTCGGCAAGACGATCATCATGGTGACGCACGACGCGCACGCGGCCGGCGCCGCGCGCTCGCTCGTCCATCTGGAAAAGGGGGAGCTGATCGATGGGCACGCGGCCTGATCGACGCGAGCGCGCGCGATGTACGTGCTGAAGCTGATCGCGCGCAACGCGCTGCGGCACCGGCTGCGCACGCTGCTGACCGTGCTCGGGCTCACGATCGCCGTGCTCGCGTTCGGGCTGCTGCACACCGTCGTCGATGCGTGGTACGCGGGCGCGGCGGCCGCGTCCAGCGGCCGGCTCGTCACGCGCAACGCGATCTCGCTGGTATTTCCGCTGCCGGTGAGCTACGAGAACCGGATCCGCGGCGTCGACGGCGTGACGGCCGTGGTCCGCTCGAACTGGTTCGGCGGCATCTACCGCGACCCGAAGAACTTCTTCGCGAGCTTCGCGGTGTCGGAGAACTATCTCGACCTGTATCCGGAATTCATCCTGCCGGCGCAGCAGCGCGCCGACTACGATCGCGACCGCCGCGGCTGCCTCGTCGGCCGCCAGCTCGCGACGCAGTTCGGCTTCAAGGTCGGCGACGTGATTCCGCTGAAAGGCACGATCTATCCGGGCACGTGGGACTTCGTCGTGCGCGGGATTCTCGATGGCCGCGACGACTCGACGATCACGCGTCAACTGGTGTTCCACTGGGATTACCTGAACGAGACGGTGCGCAAGCGCACGCCGAAGCAGGCCGACCAGGTCGGCGTGTTCGTGCTCGGCGTCGCGAACCCCGACGACGGCGCGTCGATCGCGCGCAACGTCGACGCGGTGTTCAAGAACTCGCTCGCCGAAACGCTGACCGAGACCGAGCAGGCATTCCAGCTCGGCTTCGTCGCGATGTCGAACCAGATCATCGCGGCGATCCGCCTCGTGTCGTACGTGGTGATCCTGATCATCATGGCCGTGATGGCCAACGCGATGGCGATGAGCGCGCGCGAGCGCACGGCCGAATACGCGACGCTGAAGGCGCTCGGCTTCGGCCCCGGGTTCCTCGCGCTGATCGTGTTCGGCGAATCGGTCGTGATCGCGGTGGTCGGCGGCGGGCTCGGGATGCTCGCGACGCCGCCCGCCGCGAACCTGTTCAAGCAGGCGGCGGGCGGCATTTTCCCGGTATTCAAGGTGTCGACCGAGACGGTCGTGCTGCAGGCCGCGTGCTCGGTCGCGGTCGGCTTCGCTGCGGCAATCGTGCCGGCGTGGCAGGCGGCGCGCGTGCGCGTGGTCGAAGGCCTGCGGGCGATCGGATAGAGACGCGCATGGCGATCCCGCTCACCTACATCGCACGCAACCTGTGGACCCGGCGGCTCACCACCGCGTTGACCGCCGGTGGCATGGCGCTCGTGATCTTCGTGTTCGCGACGGTGCAGATGCTCGATGCGGGGCTCACGAAGACACTCGTATCGACCGGCGAACCCGACAACGCGGTGGTGATCCGCAAGGGCGCCGAGACCGAGATCCAGAGTTCGATCGACCATCAGCAGGCCAATGCGCTCGAGATGCATCCGGCCGTCGCGCTCGGTCCCGACGGCCGGCCGCTCGTGTCGAAGGAGGCCGTGGTGCTGATCTCGCTCGTGAAGACGTCGACCGGCAAGCCGTCGAACGTCGTGATCCGCGGCGTGTCGCCGGCGGGCCTCGCGCTGCGGCCGCACGTGACGCTCGTGGCCGGCCGCCCGTTCGCGCCGGGCTCGTCGGAGATCGTCGTCGGCAGCGCGATCGCGAAAGGCTTCAGCGGCACGCAGCTCGGCGATCGCCTGCACTTCGCGCAGCGCGACTGGACCATCGTCGGCATCTTGGACGCGGGCGGCAGCGGCTTCGATTCGGAGATCTGGGGCGACGTCGACCAGCTGATGCAGTCGTTCCGGCGCACCAGCTATTCGTCGATGGTGCTGCGCATCCCGAGCGCCGACGGCTTCGCGCGCTTCAAGGCCGACATCGACGTCGATCCGCGCCTGACCGACGAGGCGAAGCGCGAGCAGACCTTCTACGGCGACCAGTCGAAGGCGCTGTCGACGTTCATCAACATCCTCGGCATCACGCTGTCGACGATCTTCTCGATCGCCGCAATGATCGGCGCGATGATCACGATGTATGCGTCGGTCGCGAACCGCGTGGCCGAGATCGGCACGCTGCGCGCGCTCGGCTTCAAGCGCACCAACGTGCTCGCCGCGTTCCTGCTGGAGGCGTTGCTGCTCGGCTTCGTCGGCGGCGTCGCGGGGCTCGCGTGCGCGTCGCTGATGCAGTTCGCGTCGTTCTCGACGACCAATTTCCAGACCTTCTCGGACCTGTCGTTCCGCTTCGTGCTGACGCCCGCGATCGTCGTGAAGACGCTCGTGTTCTCGCTCGTGATGGGGCTCGTCGGCGGGTTCCTGCCGGCGATGCGCGCCGCACGACTGAAGATCGTCGACGCGCTGCGCGCGCAGTGACGCGCGCCGCCGACGCGCACGTTCAACGTTCGCGCGGCACCCACGCGCCGTGGAACCCGGCCGGCACGCGGCGCGGCAGGTGCACGGTCGCGACCGGCCCCGCGTCGATCGCGCGCGCATCGAGGATCACGACGTCGCTCGTGTCCGTCGCCGCGCGGTAGACCATCACCAGCAGCCAGCCGTCGTCCTCGTCCGCGCCGCCCGGGCGCGGCACGAACACCGGCTCGCCGTTCTGGTCGCCGGCCGGCACCGCGTAGTGCGTGGTCGTGCCGCGCGCGTGGTCGAAGCGCATCACGCCGCGCATTTCCGCGTTATTCGGCTGCTCGACCGCATATAGATAGCGGTAGCCGCGCCCGGTCCGGCTTTCGTTGATGCGCGGCAGCTCGATGCCGCCGTCGGCGAGCGGCCCTTCGTCGATCAGCCCGTTCGCGGTGTCGATCACGTACCGCCACAGCTCGCCGACCGGGTTGTCGGCGAAGCGGCCCGTGCGCGCGTCGAGCCGCAGGAACGACGGATAGCGCACCGCGTCGAGCACGATGCACGACGCGTCGCAGTCGTACGCGTTCACGACGTGCTGGATGAAGCACGGCTCGACGCCGAACCAGCGCACGTCGCCGCCGTGGCGCGGCAGCACGCCGATGCGCGCGGGCCGGTCGTCGTGCCAGCGCAGCGGCATCCGGTGGCCCTGCTTCAGCAGCGAGAAGTCGTAGCCGACGTTCAGGTCGAGCAGCAGGCTGCGGGTTTCGGTGATCGCGAGGTCGTGCATCATCGACGGCGCGCCCAGCTCGATCTCGAAATCGACGCGCGGCACGCCGAGCGCATCCGCGACGCCGTAGCGCAGCCACGGTGCGCGCCAGTCCGCGCGAAACAGGATCAGCTCGCCGGTTACCGGATCGACCTTCGGATGCGCGGTCATCGCGCCGTCGAAGCCCGCGTGCCGCGTCGGCACGCCGAACGAATCGAGCGCGGCGGTAATCGCGAGCGGCACGCCGCCCTCGGCCAGCGCGAGCAATTCGCCCGCATGCTGCAGCACGCTCACGTTCGGATTGGTGTCGGGCAGATGCGGCGCCTGCCCCGGTGCATGGACGGCGGCCCAGCGCCGCGTGCGCGCCCAGCGGTTCCGGTAGCCGGCCGCGCGGCCGTCGTCGAACGCGATCGCATGCAGCATCGCGGCCTCCGGCCACCACGACAGCATGTCGTTGCCGTCGAAGCGGCCGCCCGGCGGGTTCGGGCCGTTGCGCAGCAACGTGCCGTCGAGTTCGCGCGGAATGGCGCCCGTCACACGCAGGTCGACGACGTCGACTTCGTCGGCGACCGGCGCGATCGCGCCGCGGTTCAGGTCGAATACGGTCATCGCGTCGGCGCTCCGTCAGCAGTCGTCGGCGGCCGGCGGCAGATCGCCGCGCGCCAGTGCGAGCGCATGGTCGCGCACGTCGTCGGGCCAGCCGGCGATCAGTTCGGCCAGCCGCGCCGGATCGTTCGCATACAGCGCCCGCGCGGCTTCCTCGAAACCGGGCAGGTCGCCCGCCATCGCCGACATGAAGTGGTATGCGCGCGCCTGCGCGTCGCGCTGCCGGTCGGCCGCCGCATGCGTGCGTCGCGCGTCCTCGACGAGCTTGCGCAGCGCGACCGACGCACCGCCCGGCTGCGCGCCGAGCCATTCCCAGTGGCGCGGCAGCAGCGTGACCTCGCGCGACACCACGCCAAGCTTCGGCCGGCCGCGGCCGCGCTGTTCGCCCGCGACCGCGCCGCCCGGCTCGCCGGCGCTGCCGGCTGCGTCGCCCGACGGCGCCGCATAGCGCGCCCGGATGTCGTCCGCCGTGCCGCGCAGGTCGAGGTCGATCGAGCGGCCGGTCGCGTCGTCGAAGATCAGGATCGTGCCGGGCGCCGCGTCGCCGGCCGCCTGCCGGACCGCGAGCGCGACCGTCGCAAGCGGGCCCGACGCGAGCCGCCGATGGCCGTCGAAGGCCGTGTACGAAGGAAGAAGCGTGGAAGAGGTCATCGTGGTCGCCCGGGGGCTGGAATCGGAATGACGCTATTTTTATCCGGGTATTAATTGGATGTCAATATTATCCGGGTAAAAACATCGTCGACGGGTTCCATCCTGCCGGGAGAACCGGCGTGACCGATCAGGCCGCCCGCCCCGGCGTCGCGGCGCCGCGATGTCGAGCGTGCGCTGGGAGTACGTCGTCGAGCGACACGCGCCCGTCGAACGCCGACGACGGCAGCGGCATGGACGGGCGCGTACGCGAGACCGCTCGCGTCAGCTGATCGATTCAAATACTGAATCGATCAAGTCAGCAATTGGCATGAAAGCGCAAATATCGACATGACAGAATGGCCCGGACGCTCTGCCTGCCTCGGCGTCCGGTGCCCGGCCTCCGCCGGCGGCATCACTACATTACGCGCGCACCCGACGCGCGTGCCGCTCGACGGCGCCTTCCGCCCTTCGGAGGAGACAAGTCATGAATCCGCTTCACGCATTGCCGGCGTCCGCGTCGGCAACGGCCCGGCGCACCCGCGTGCGCTGGCTGGTGCTGGCCGTGCTGTTCGCGGTCACGACGATCAACTACGCGGATCGCGCGGCAATCGCGATCGCGGGCCCCGCGCTGGCCCGCTCGCTGCACCTGAGCCACGTGCAGATGGGCTTCATCTTCTCGGCGTTCGGCTGGTCGTACGTGATCGCGCAATTGCCGGGCGGCTGGCTGCTCGACCGCTTCGGGTCGCGCATCGTCTACGCATTCAGCATCTTCTTCTGGTCGCTGTTCACGCTGCTGCAGGGCGGCATCGGCTTCTTCGGCGGCGCGGCCGCGTTCGCGCTGCTGTTCGGGCTGCGCTTCCTGGTCGGCGCAGCCGAGGCGCCGTCGTTCCCGGCCAACAGCCGGATCGTGTCCGCGTGGTTCCCGGCCGCCGAACGCGGCACCGCATCGGCGATCTTCAACGCCGCGCAGTACGCGGCGACCGTCGTGTTCGCGCCGCTGATGGGCTGGCTCGTGCACGCGTTCGGCTGGCAGTCGGTGTTCGCGGTGATGGGCGTGCTCGGCTTCGCGTTCGTGCTGGTGTGGAACCGCACGATGTACGACCCGAAGGCGCACCCGACCATCAACCGCGCGGAACTCGACTACCTCGCCGAAGGCGGCGCGCTCGTCAACATCGACCAGGCGACGGGCGCACGCGAAGGCGGCCCGTCGATGCGTCACGTGAAGGCGCTGCTGAGGAACCGGATGCTGGTCGGCGTGTACGTCGCGCAGTACTGCATCAACGCGCTCACCTACTTCTTCATCACGTGGTTTCCCGTCTATCTGGTGCAGGCGCGCGGGATGTCGATCCTCAACGCGGGGCTCGTCGCGTCGATCCCGGCCGTGTGCGGGTTCCTCGGCGGGATTCTCGGCGGCGTCGTGTCCGATGCGCTGCTCAAGCAGGGCCGGTCGCTGTCGGTCGCGCGCAAGGTGCCGATCGTGTTCGGCATGCTGCTGTCGATGTCGATGATCGTCTGCAACTACACCGATTCGCATGTGCTCGTCGTGCTGTTCATGGCGCTGTCGTTCTTCGGCAAGGGGCTCGGCGCGCTCGGCTGGGCCGTCAACGCCGACACCGCGCCGCGCCAGATCGCCGGCCTGAGCGGCGCGCTGCTCAACACGTGCGGCAACCTTTCCAGCATCACGACGCCGATCGCGATCGGCTATATCGTCGACCGCAGCGGCTCGTTCAACGGCGCGCTCGTCTATGTCGTCGCGCATGCGCTCGTCGCCGTGATCTGCTACCTGTTCGTCGTCGGCGAGATCCGCCGCGTCGAGCTTCAATGAACGGCGCGGGCCGCGCCGGCGCGTCCGGCGGCCCGCACGCCAACGGAACCAGGAGCGAACCGATGTCCGAACCCAGCCGTGCCGGCACCCCGCGCGTCACGCGCATGCAGGTGATTCCCGTCGCCGGGCGCGACAGCATGCTGCTCAACCTGTGCGGCGCGCACGCACCGTACTTCACGCGCAACCTCGTGATCCTCGACGACAGCAGCGGACACACGGGCGTCGGCGAAGTACCGGGCGGCGAAGGCATCCGCCACGCGCTCGAGCGCATGACGGATCGCGTGGTCGGCCAGTCGATCGGGCGCTACCAGGCGACGCTCAATGCGGTGCGCGCGGCGCTGTCCGGTGGGGGTGCGGGTGCGGGTGCCGGCCGCACGATCCGCCATGAAGTGACGTCGGCCGGCGAGGCGGCGGTGCTGCAGCAGCCGCACGAGATCAACCTGCGGCTCGACAACGTGATCACCGCGATCGAAGCCGCGCTGCTCGACCTGCTCGGCCAGCACCTCGACGTGCCGGTCGCGGCGCTGCTCGGCGAAGGCCAGCAGCGCGATGCGGTGCCGATGCTCGCGTATTTGTTCTACATCGGCGACCGGCGCCGCACCGATCTGCCGTATCGCGACGAGGCGCACGCTTCGGACGCCTGGTTCCGGCTACGCAACGAGGCAGCGCTGACGCCGGCCGCGATCGCGCGGCAGGCCGAAGCCGCGGTCGAACGCTACGGTTTCGCCGATTTCAAGCTGAAGGGCGGCGTGATGGCCGGCGCCGACGAGATGGAAGCGATCGCGGCAATCAAGGCGCGCTTTCCCGACGCGCGCACGACGCTCGATCCGAACGGCGCGTGGTCGCTCGACGAGGCCGTCGCGCTGTGCCGCGGGCAGGGCCATCTGCTTGCCTATGCCGAAGATCCGTGCGGGCCGGAAGGCGGCTATTCGGGCCGCGAGGTGATGGCCGAATTCCGCCGCGCGACGGGGATCCCGACCGCGACCAACATGATCGCGACCGACTGGCGGCAGATGGATCACGCGGTGCGGCTGCAGGCGGTCGACATCCCGCTCGCCGATCCGCATTTCTGGACGATGCAGGGCTCGGTGCGGCTCGCGCAGCTGTGCCGCGACTGGGGGCTCACGTGGGGCTCGCACTCGAACAACCATTTCGACGTGTCGCTCGCGATGTTCACGCATGCGGCGGCGGCCGCGCCCGGCACGATCACCGCGATCGACACGCACTGGATCTGGCAGGAAGGCGACGCGCGGCTCACGCGCGAACCGCTCGCGATCGTCGGCGGCCAGGTGGCCATGCCAGAGCGGCCGGGGCTGGGGATCGAGCTGGACATGGCGCAGGTCGAGGCCGCGCATGCGTTGTACAACGCGGTGGGTGGTACGGCGCGCGACGATGCGGTGGCGATGCGGTATCTGGTGCCGGGGTGGACGTACGATCCGAAGCGGCCGAGTTTGGGGCGGGTTTAGGGGTAGTTTAGGGCGGGGTGACGGGGTGGCAGGCGGTGGCGGTTGCCAAACATGGAAAACGGTCGCATCCTGCCGACTGCCTTGATCGGCCCGTGCGGCGGACGGTCGGGGCCCCCCCGTCCATCCGCAACAGAACGCGCTCCATGACGTCATCCGATCCGACACCGCGACAGATCATCGTCTTCGTGCTGTATTCGGTGCTGTGCCTGCCCGCGAGCATGACCGTCGCCGGATATCTCGCGACCCGGATCACGCAGAACGTATCGAACTTCGAAGGCGGGGCGGGCTATGCGGCGCTGTGGTGGATCGTCATTCTGACCTGCGTGTTCTGCGGGCTGTCGATCATTCTCTGCGTGCTGCTGCGGAAGAGGACCGCGGTGCTCGCGGTCATTACGGTGGGGTTCGCGGTGCTGTCAGTGCCGACGTTCAGGTTGATCCACGAGTTGGCGACTTAGCGCGTCGGCCAAGGTCCCGCGGAAAACAAAAAGGCCTGATCTCGCGATCAGGCCTTTCAAATTCCGTTGGTGGAGCGGAGGAGGATCGAACTCCCGACCTTCGCATTGCGAACGCGACGCTCTCCCAGCTGAGCTACCGCCCCAACAGTCGACCATCATACACACGCATTTCCGCGCTTGGCAATAGGGGTTACGTCACCCGCAGCGCATTACTTTGACGGCGCGCCGGCCAGCACCCATTCGACCACCGACCGGACGTCGGCGTCGCTCATGCGCGGATGCGCGGGCATCGGAATCGCGCCCCAGACGCCCGAGCCGCCGTCCTTCACCTTCTTCGACAGCTTCGCGACGGCCTGCGGATCGGACTTGTAGCGTGCGGCGATATCCTTGAACGACGGGCCGACGAGCTTGCGGTCGACCGCGTGGCAGCCCATGCACGCGTTGCCGCGCGCGACTTTCAAGCCGTCGCCGACGTCGGCGTGCGCGGCGCCCAGCGTGCAGGCCACGAGCGCCGCGGCCGCGGCGCCCTGCACCATCCATCGTTTCATCTGCGTCATCTGCCTGCCCGTCATTGCGCCTTCGCCTTCGGATTGCCCGGATGCACGCTCGACGAATTCGAGATCGGCGCGGGCGGCTGCAGCGGCGCGGACTGCACCGACGCGTCGGGCACCGCGCCCACCGTCGCGCTGTCCGCCGGGGCGGCAGCCGCCTGCGCGCCGGATGCGCCGCTCGCGGGCGACGCGTCCTGCAGCGCCTGCGCGTCCTGCGGCTTCACGTACTGGAATACCTTCACGACCTTCTCGACGCCCGGCACCTGGCTCGCGGCTTCGGCGCCGCGATTGCCTTCATCGACCGTGACGAGCCCCATCAGATAAAGATTGCCGCGCTCGCTGACGACCTTGTAGTAGTTCGCCGAGATGCCCTTCGTCGCGATCAGCTCCGATTTCACGCGCCCTTCGAGGTACGAGTCGTTCGCGCGCGACGACAGCGACGACGCCGGCCCGACCGACAGCTCGTTGACGATGCCGTTCACGTTGTTGATGCCGCGCACGATTTCCTCGGCGCGCTGCTTCGACGCATCGTTCGGCACTTCGCCCGTCAGCAGCACGCGGCGGTTGAACACCGTCACGTTCACGTGCGACTGGTCGGGCAGCCCGTTGTTGATCTGCGTGAGCGACTTGACCTGGATCTCGCGATCCTCCGTCTGCGCGCCGAGCGTGCGGCGATCGGTCGCGATCAGCGCGCCGCCGCCGGCCGCTGCGCCCACGACCCCGAGCACACAACCCTGCAGCGACACGGCGAGGCCCGCCGTCAGCGCGGCGAGCAGCGTGGTTCTGACGAGCGTCTGTTTGACGCGGCTTTGATTCATCGACGGCTCTCCTTCGTTCAATCCTCACCCAGCAGCATCGCGTCGATGCCGTCGCACAGGCAGTGGATGGTCAGCAGATGGACTTCGTGGATGCGCGCCGCGCGAACGGCGGGCACGCTGATCGGAATATCGGTATCGGACAGCGCGGCCGCGACCGTCTGGTCGTTGCCGCCCGTCAACGCGACGACGGTCATCTCGCGCTCGTGCGCCTCGTCGATCGCCGCGAGCACGCGCGGCGAAGCGCCGAGCGCGTCGAGCACCAGCAGGATGTCGCCCGTCTGGCCCAGCACGCGCACCTGCTGCGCGAACAACTGCTCGGCCGCCGCCGCGCCCGCGAGGCCGGCCTGCGATGCGTCGGTGGCCAGCGCGATCGCGGGCAGGCCCGGACGCTCGCGCTCGAAACCGCCGACGAGCGACGCGGCGAGGTACTGCGCGGCGGCGGCCGACGGGCCGTCACCGCACGCGACGATCTTGTTGCCGTTCGCCAGTGCGGCGAACATCGCATCGACCGCGGCTGCGATCGGCAGCGACAGCGCGTCGGCCGCTTCGGCGTGAAGCGCGGCGCTGTCGCGGAATTGTTGCTGAATACGTTCGACTGACATCGATTCCTGGTGAACTGGGCGCGCGGCACAACTCGCGCGACATCGTGGGTGCGGCGAGTTTACCGTACTCCGGCGCCCTCTCCGGCGGTCCGGCAAGAACTCTTTACATCTCGTCACAGCTCGCGGCTATGCATCGTCGGTACGAAATGCGTCGCGCAGCCACGCAAGCCGTCCGGCCTCGAACGCGACGACGTCGAAACGGCACGCGGCGCCGGCGCCGTGCCGCGACCAGAACTGCAACGCCGCCGCGACCAGACGCCGCCGCTTGCGCCAGCCGACGCTCGCGGCCGCGCCGCCGTGCCGGGTGCTGCGCCGCGCGCGCACTTCGACGAATACGAGCATGCCGTCTGGCTCGCGCATCACGAGATCGAGCTCGCCGCCGCGCATCGTCACGTTCGCGGCGACGAACCCGAGGCCACGACGCTCGAGAAACTGCCGCGCGCGCTGCTCGAACGCCGCGCCGACCGGTTTGGATCGCGCCGCGCCGGAAAAGTTGTCGCCCGAACGCGGCCGATCGCTGGCGCCCTCCGGCCGCGCCGGCGCCGCGTGGCACAATGCCGTCCTTGTTCCGCTCGTGCCGCGATTGCGTGCATTGCCTGCCATGACTGCCCTCCTCGAACTCGCGCATACGCAGCACTACCCGGACGCCGCGCTCTACGTGGTCGCCACGCCGATCGGCAATACGGCCGACATCACGCTGCGCGCGCTGCACGTGCTCGGCCTCGCCGACCGCATCGCGGCCGAAGACACCCGCAATACGGGCCAGCTGCTCGCCCGCTACGGGATCTCGAAACCGCTCGTCGCCGTGCACGAGCACAACGAACGCGAAGCCGCGCAGCGCGTGATCGAACTGCTGCGTGGCGGCGAACGCGTGGCCTACGTGTCGGACGCCGGCACGCCGGGCATCTCGGACCCCGGCGCGCGGCTCGTCGACGCCGTGCGCGCGGCCGGCTTCCCGGTGGTTCCGCTGCCGGGCCCAAGCGCGGCCGTGACCGCGCTGAGCGTGGCCGGCGACTGGGCCGGCGCGTTCACGTTCGCGGGCTTCCTGCCGCCGAAGGCGAAACAGCGCGCGACCGCGCTGCAGGCGCTGGCGTCGCACCCGTACGCGCTGGTGTTCTACGAAGCGCCGCACCGGATCGCCGAAACCGTCGACGCGCTCGCCGACGCGTTCGGCCCCGCGCGCCGGCTGCTGATCGCGCGCGAGCTCACCAAGCTACACGAGCAACTGTTTCAGGGCACCCTGGCCGAAGGACAGAGCTGGCTCGCCGGCGATGCGAACCGGCAGCGCGGCGAGTTCGTGCTGGTCGTCGAAGGCGCGCCGGCGGCAAGCGGCGAAGCCGACGACACCGCGCACGACGCGCTGCTCAGGCTGCTGCTGGAAGAGGTGCCGGTGAAGAGCGCGGCCAAGCTCGCGGCCGCGCTGACGGGCGCATCGCGCAACACGCTGTATGCGCGTGCGCTCGTGCTGAAGGAAGGCGACGAAGGCTGACGCGCGACGCCGCCGCGCGGAAACACAAAGGGCTGCCGGAAGGCAGCCCTTTGCGCAGGAGCGGACGATCCGCCGGGTTGTTGCGTCGGGTTGTTGCGCCGCGTTACTTCGCCGAGATCGATGCGAACATTTCGTTGCGTGCATCGCGCGCTTCCTGCGGCGACAGCCCTTCGATCTTCACGCGGCCCGTGCCGGCGTGCACGAGGCCGATCACCTTGGCCGCCGCATACGACAGGTCGAGCACACGGCCGCGCTTGAACGGCCCGCGATCGTTGACCTTCACGACGACCCACTTGCCGGTCGATGCGTTCGTCACCTTGATGTACGACGACAGCGGCAGCGTGCGGTGCGCGGCGGTGAACGCGTTCATGTTGAAGCGTTCGCCGTTCGCGGTGCGGCGGCCGTGGAAATCCCGCCCGTACCACGATGCGCGGCCGCTCTGGCGGAAATCGGACACATCCTTGCCGTCGATCGGCTCGGCATCCGCCAGCGACGACTTCTTCGCGTCCTTGCTGTCGGCAGCCGGCATCGATGCCAGCGCAGAATCGAAATTGAGCGGCTGCTTGTCGTCGTCCGCCTTCGCGGCGGCGGCGGTCTTGTCGACCGCCTTCTTCTGGCTCACGCTGCCGGTGGTCTGGCTGGATGGCACCGCACAGCCCGTCAGCGCAAAAAACAATGCAATGGTTCCGAATCGGGTCGGAAAACGTAAATTCATCGACGTGTCGCCTTCTGGTTCGGGCCGCATCGATACAACGCTGCTTCACAACGCAGACATATGCGGCCCGGACGGCAAATGCGTGCACGCCCCGCTCGAATGCGAGCAGGCGGCTAGCATGGGCGCGGCGTTCGTCTTGGCCGCAACCGTCCTGATTAGCTTTCACGTCTGGCGCAACCTGTCCCCAACAGCCTGACCAGACCCCACATGCCGCCATCGAACATGGCTCCACGTTCGCGCGCGTCGCTACGACCAACGCACAGGAACGGCGGCACAGGCCTCATCCGGCGGCGCGGCAGCAGGGCCGCAGGCGGGCGCGCAGCACCCGGCCGGACAAGACGTGAGCACCGACTGCTCGGTGCTGGATACACCGCCGGACTCCCCGGCGGCTGATGCTTGACGGTGGATCGGACGCCTCGTTTAACGGGGCCGATACACCAGCGAATGGCGTGAAATTCACGCGCAATGGGGCGCATTATACATAAATCAAAACCTTGTCTCGAAAAGGGACCCCGGCGGACCATTGATTCTCGCTATGGCTGTAACAATCGGCATGCCCCGGGAATGCCCTGATCCGCGTGCTGCGGCATGCATCGTACGCACGGCAGGCCACGCGCGCGACCGGTACAATCGCTCCTTTTAGCCGCCGGTGCCCTCATGAAAGTCACGCTCATTCCGGTCACGCCGTTCCAGCAGAACTGCTCGCTGCTCGTCTGCGAGAAGACGGGCCGCGCCGCCGTCGTCGATCCGGGCGGCGATCTCGACCGGATCGAACAGGAAGTCGCGCGGCAGAACGTGCAGGTCGAGAAAGTGCTGCTCACGCACGGGCACATCGATCACTGCGCGGGCGCGAAGACGCTCGCGACGCGCTACGGCGTGCCGATCGAGGGGCCGCAGGAAGAAGAACGCTTCTGGATCGAGAAGCTGCCGACGCAGAGCGAGCGCTTCGGCTTTCCGGCCGCCGACGTGTTCGAGCCCGACCACTGGCTGAACGACGGCGACACCGTGCGGTTCGGCGACGAGACGCTCGAGGTCTATCACTGCCCGGGCCACACGCCCGGCCACGTCGTGTTCTTCAGCCGCGCGCATCGCGTCGCGATCGTCGGCGACGTGCTGTTCGCGGGCTCGATCGGCCGCACCGATTTCCCGCGCGGCAATCACGAGGATCTCGTGCGTTCGATCAAGGAAAAGCTGTGGCCGCTCGGCGACGACGTCACGTTCGTGCCCGGCCACGGCCCGGTGTCGACGTTCGGCGACGAGCGCCGCACGAACCCGTTCGTATCCGACAAGGTATTCGGATGAACCAGACCGCCATCCCGGAAATTTACGTCAGCACCGACGTCGAAGCCGACGGCCCGATTCCCGGCCCGCATTCGATGCTGAGCTTCGCGTCGGCCGCCTATACCGAGGACAAGCAACTGATCGCGACGTTCTCGGCGAACCTCGAGACGCTGCCCGGCGCCAGCGCTCACCCGGTGCAGGAAGCGTGGTGGAAGACCGAGCCCGAAGCCTGGGCCGCGTGCCGGCGCGATCTGCAGACGCCCGACGCGGCGCTGGTCGCGTACGTCGAATGGGTCGAGGCGCTGCCCGGCAAGCCGGTGTTCGTCGCGATGCCGGCCGGCTTCGATTTCACGTTCATGTTCTGGTACATGATGCGGTTCGCGGGGCGCTGCCCGTTCTCGTGGTCGGCGCTCGACATCAAGACGCTCGCGTTCGCGATGACGGGCCTGCCGTACCGCAAGGCGATCAAGCCGCGCTTTCCGAAGCACTGGTTCGACGACCATCCGCACACGCACGTCGCGCTCGACGACGCGATCGAGCAAGGCGCGCTGTTCTGCAACATGCTCGCCGACCTGCGCCGGCAGCAGGCCGCGCTCGCGGGCCTGGCCGTGTCGGATACCGATCGGTCGGAAAGCGCGGGGGCGGGACAAAATCCCACGGATCCGCGAGCAAATTAGCGAATCTCGCTCAACGGCGCGTCGCCAGATTGCCTTTCGTTCCCCGGCGCTCTAACATTCAGCGTGTTGTAGCTGCCGCATGGAGGCGCAGGTGACGCTCGATTCCTTTTCGCAAAAAATCCTTCGCCTGTTGCAGCTCGACGCGCGCCGTTCCGTTCAGGAAATCTCCGACCAGGTCGGGCTGTCGAGCACGCCGTGCTGGCGCCGCATCAAGGACATGGAACAGTCGGGCGTGATCCAGCGCTACACGGCGCTGCTCGATCGCGAGAAGCTCGGCCTGCACGTCTGCGCGCTCGCGCACGTGCACCTGACGCGCCACAACGAAGGCGGCGTCGAGCAGTTCGAGCGCGAGATCGCGACCTGCCCGGAAGTCACCGAGTGCTACAGCACGACCGGCGAAGCCGATTACATCCTCAAGATCGTCGCGCCGGACATCAAGGCCTACGACGTGTTCCTGCACGAACGCATCTTCAAGATCCCGGCCGTGTCGCAGGTGCGCACGAGCGTCGTGCTGCGCGAAATCAAGTTCGACACGCAACTGCCGCTGTAACGCGCGGGCCTGCCCTGCGGCGGGCCGCGTTCGCCGTTGCCGGTGCCAGTGCCGGCCGCCGGTTGCCGGTCACGTCTGCCCGGTCAACGTGCGCGTGAAGCCGATCCGGCGTGCGCCGAACTCGCGCTTCAGCGTGTCGATGTCGAGCCGGGCGGCCAGCGCCGCATCGGTGTCGCGCGGATCGCCGTCGAGCGTCACGTCGACCTCGAGCCCCGTACTCAGGTAATGCAGGTTGATCGCCGCCGCATGCAGCCCGCGCTGCGCGAGCGCGGCCTCGAGCCGCGCCGCCAGTTCGCCGCGCGGCGGCAGCGCGAGCGCCGGACGGCGCGCCGCATCGTTCTCCGGGTCGACATGGATCAGCGCATCGAGCACGCGCGGGTCGGACAGCACGCGCGCCCGCGCGGTCTCGGCGATGTAATGCCCTTCCGAGACGGAGATCTTCGGATCGACGAGGATGTGCGCGTCCACGAGCGCGGCATCGCCCATCTTGCGCGTGCGCAGGTCGTGCACGTCGCGCACGCCGGGCGTCGCGACGAGCAGCGCGCGGATCTCGGCCGTGTCGGCCGTATCGAGCGCGCGGTCGGAGAGGTCCTGCAACGCGTCATAGCCGAACGTCCAGCCCATGCGCGCGACCATGAAGCCGACGATCGCCGCCGCGATCGGGTCGAGCAGCCGCACACCGGCCAGGCTGCCGACGATGCCGATCGCGACGACGAGCGACGACGCCGCATCCGAACGCGCATGCCATGCGTTGGCGACGAGCATCGCCGAGCGCACGCGCCGCGCTTCGCGCAGCATGTAGCGAAACAGCGCTTCCTTCGACACGAGTACCGTCAGCGCCACGATCAGCGCGGAAAAATGCACGGCCGGAATGTTTTCGAGATTAACGAGGCGGTCGCCGGCGCGCCAGAGCATGCCGATACCGACCGCGATCAGGATCGCGCCGAGAAACAGCGACGCGACCGTCTCGTAGCGGCTATGGCCGTAATTGTGGTCGGCATCCGGCGATGCGCCGCTATGCCGATTCGCAACCAGCACGACAAAATCCGAGATCAAATCGGAAATCGAATGCACACCGTCCGCAATCAATGCTTGCGAATGCGCAATCACGCCGACCGCGATCTGAAATGTCGCAAGTACGACATTGAGGACAATACTGACGAGCGTGCTCTTGCGCGCAACGGCGTGCTTATCTGCGCTCTGCGCGTCGCCGGAAAACGTGGACATGAAATATGAGATATCGGTGTGCGGTACGCAATTCTATCAAAGGCGCCCCGCAAGCCCGGCCAATATCCACAAATTTCTCATTTAAATCAATCGCTTATGCGAACGTGTCGCATTTTCATTCACCGGACATGCTTACAGTTTCATGACGACCCAGCTGGGCCGCCGGTGTCCGGAAAACAAAAAAGCCGCGCTCCTCGACGGACACGCGGCTCTTTCGAAGAGCGGGCAACCTAAACGAACGTTTAAATCGCAAACTGTTCGCGGTTCTTGCCGGCGATCCAGCGCGGCGGCTTGCCACGACCCGACCACGTCGCGCCCGTTTCCGGATCGCGATACTTGGCCGCCACGCCTGCGCGCGGACGACCGACCTTGCCGGCCTTCGCGCGGCTGAGGCCGAGTTCGGCGAGCGAAAAGCCGTAGTCGGCAATTTTCTGCTTCACGTCATTCAGCACTTCAGCGTATTCACGCGACTTCGCTTCTTCGATTTGCTTCTCCAGCTTCTCCCGCTGGGCCAGCAGGTCCTTGTAAGAAGACATAGTTTCCCTTTCTATCTATCTGACCAATGGCGCCGGTCTGAGCCAGCTCACCATTCATGAAATATATGTGCCTCGGATTTTTGAAGGCAGAGATTAGCACAAAAAAGATTTGATAGAAGCGAGATTCATGAAAATCCCGAGATCAATTGAAATTCGCACATGTCATTTTGACCGGCCGCGGCCTTTTCTCAAATTTTTACGCTCCTCCATAGAGATTAGGACATTAGCGATTGGCTATTAGGTCTTTCAACATACGCAATTACCCTGCATTGAAGAAAATCAAAGCTTTCATCGGACGAGAGTTTCGCGAAAACCAGATGACGCCGTTTGCTAAACGAACAAATCACTGACCCGTGACGTCACGTCACATCCTTTGCGCGGGCGATCAGCTGTTCGCGCAGCGCACCGATGTCGGCCGACGGCGCGTCGAACGGCGTGCGCACGCGGCGGCCATCGCATCGCCAGTCCGCGCCATGGCGATCGACGCCGAGCAGGTCAAGCCCGTCGCGGCGGGCGTCGCCCGCGTCGTATGCCGCCCACAGTGCCCGTTCGTCGTCGAACGCGAGCGGCGGCAGCGCATCGAGCTGCACGCCGTCGATCCAGCCCATCCGCCCGAACCCGACGATATGGCGCAACCGCTCGATCTCGAGCGCCCAGAACCCGAAATCGCCGAGCGCGAGATAGCGCGCGGCGCTCGGTTCGTAGCGCAGGTAACGCGCGGCGACGTGTGGATCGTCGCCGAGCGGCACGAACCGGCCCAGCAGCGTCGCACGCTCGGCACTCAACACATCGCCGGGGCTGGCGTCGACGACGAGGAAACCCGCGCGCGGATCGGCGGCGAGATTGCGCGTGTGCTCGGCCAGACCGCTCACCAGGATCACCGGCCGATGGCTTGCATCGGGTGCAAACGGCACGACCGTCGGATACGGGAAGCCCTCCGGTTCGCGCGCATGGGTGGCGAGCGTGCCGAACGTGCAGCGGTGCAGCAGATGCAGCGCGAAGGCGGGATCGATGTTCAAGGTGACTCCTGCGGTCGAAAGGCGGCGCGTCGGCCAGGGTTTCGATGTTACCCGCGGGCGCCGCACGCCGCGCATCGGCCGAACGGCCATCGCCCGGCAGGATCGTAAGCGGTTCGATAGAATCGGACAAATCCGATCGGCGCCGCGTGCGCCCGCGCATTTTCCTGACGAGCCTTCCCGTGTCCGAATCCCCTTCCTCCGAATCGCCGTCCCCGTTCGCCGCGCCGCCCGACGCGCATCGCGTGCTGCCGCTGCCGGCGCGCCAGCGCGCGCGCACGGCGTCGATGGCGCTGTTCTTCGTCGCCGGCATGATGTACGCGTCGTGGGGCGTGCACGTGCCGACCGTGCGCGACAAGTTCGCGCTGAGCCCCGGGCTGCTGTCGATCGCGCTGTTCGCGGTCGCCGGCGGGTCGATCGCCGCGATGCTGACCATCGCGCGCTGGATCGCGCGCGTCGGCTCGCGCACCGCGTGCGTCGCCGGCGGGCTCGTGATGTCCGCGTGCGCGGCGCTGATCCTCGTCGTGCCCGACTACTGGATGCTGCTCGTGGTGCTCGCGCTGTTCGGCTTCTCGATGGCGACACTCGACGTCGCGATGAACGCCGAGGCCAGCGCGGTCGAAATCGCGCTCGGCAAGCCGATCATGTCGTCGCTGCACGGGATGTTCAGCATCGGCGGGATGGCCGGCGCGGCGGCCGGCGGCGCGCTGCTGTCGGCCGGCATGGCGCCGGTCGCGCATCTCGCGCTCGCGGCGGCGGCGAGCGCCGCGGTGCTCGTGGCCGCGAGCCCGGCCGTGCTGCCGCACGTACCGCACCACGAACAGGCGCACGGTGGCGGCAACCGCTGGCGCTCGCCCGCGTTGTGGATGCTCGGCGGCATCGCGCTGGTTGCGCTGATCGCCGAAGGCGCGATGTACGACTGGGCGACCGTCTACATGCGCGACGTCGTCGCGGCGAGCCCCGCGCTCGCGAGCGCCGCGTACGCGGCGTTCTCCGGCGGGATGGCCATCGCGCGCTTCGCGGGCGACGCGGTGCGCGCCCGCTTCGGCGCGCCGCAGCTCGTGTTCGCGAGCGCGTCGCTCGCCTGTGCGGGGATGATCGGCGCGCTGCTGCTGCCGAATCCGGTCGCGGTGCTGACCGGTTTCACGCTGATGGGCCTCGGGCTGGCCAACATGATGCCGGTGCTGTTCGCGGCCGCCGCGCGCGTGAAGGGCATCCACGCGGCCGAAGGGCTCGCGCACGTGGCCGGGCTCGCGTATTTCGGACTGCTGTTCGGTCCGGTCGTAATCGGCGCGGTCGCGCAGGCCGCGAACCTGACGATCGGCCTGTCGGTCGTCGCACTGTGCGCGGCGCTCGTCGCGCTCGTCGCACCCAGGGTGCTCGCGCACCTGAAGATCTGACGGCGCGGCGGCGTAAGCCGGCCCAAAAAGAAAGCGCGCATGCGTTGCCGCATGCGCGCTTTCCCCCCTTCTGTCGGCCGCTGAAGCGTTACATCTTCACTTCGTCGAGCAGCGACTTCTTGCCGCTCTTGTAGTTGTACAGCGAAATCACGCCGTGCTGCAGGTCGCCCTTCGCGTCGAAGGTCGTCGTGCCGATCACGCCCGTGTACTTCGTCGCCGGCATCGCCGCGAGGATCTTCGCCGTGTCGGTCGAGTTCGCGCGCTTCATCGCGTCGGCGATGATGTACACGGCGTCATACGTGAACGGTGCGTAGATCTGGATCGGCTGGCCGAAGCGCTTCTCGTACTTCGCCTTGAACGCCGCGCCGCCCGGCATCTTCTCGAGCGAGGCACCGGCTTCCGAGCACACGATGTTGTCGGTCGCGTCGCCGGCCAGGTCGGCCAGCTTTTCCGTGCACACGCCGTCGCCCGCGAAGATCTTCGCGCGCAAGCCGAGCTGCTTCGCCTGTTTCGCGAACGGGCCGCCGGTGGCGTCCATGCCGCCGTACATGATCGCGTCCGGGTTTTCGCCCTTGATCTTCGTCAGAATCGCGCGGAAGTCGACCGCCTTGTCGTTCGTCGCGTCATGCGACATCACCTTCAGGCCGAGCGCCTTCGCCTTCTTCTCGAACTCGTTCGCGAGACCCTGGCCGTACGCGGTCGAATCGTCGACCACCGCCACGCTCTTGATGCCCTTCGAGTGCGCGTAGTTCGCCAGTGCCGGGCCCTGCTGCGCATCGGTCGCCACCACGCGGTACGTGGTCTTGAAGCCTTGCTGCGTGTAGGCCGGGTTGGTCGCCGACGGCGAGATCTGCACGATGCCCGCATCGCTGTAGATCTTCGAGGCCGGGATCGACGTGCCCGAGTTCAGGTGGCCGACCACCGCGACGACCTTGTCGTCGACGAGCTTCTGCGCAACCTGCGTCGCCTGCCGCGGGTCGGCGGCGTCATCCTGCGGGTCGAGTTGCAGCGTGATCTTCTGGCCGCCGATCGTGAGACCCTTCGCGTTGATCTCCTCGACTGCGAGACGCGCGCCGTTTTCGTTGTCCTTGCCCAGGTGTGCAATGCCGCCCGTCAACGGCGCGACGTGGCCGATCTTGACGACTTGATCGGCGGACGCGTTGCTTGCAGCTGCAGCGCACAGCATTGCCGCTGCGGTGATCGGCAACAGCTTTTGCATCTTGATATTCATGTAAGTCTCCAGTTCGGTCCCAAAAAACGCCATCGCCCGGTGCCCCGCTGCCATCCCCGTGTTTGCAATCACTGGACGATTCGCCGGTTGCATCCTTCATGCACTTGGCCTCAAGCACGTGAAAACCGCCGCTTTTAGCAGCCGCCCGCTCGTACTTGCGCGCAAGTGTAGGTGATCAAATTAATTTGTGGGACTTTTTTAGGATAGTGGTAACACTACCGATATGCGCGCTTTGGAAGGATGATTCGAATCGCGTTGCAAGCCCCGGCGGATAAGGGTTTCCGCTAATTTCGACGCACTGTCGAAAGGTCGTTTCAAGCGAGTCGCGCGGGCATTTCGATTCGGTATTTTGTGACCTGGATCATTGAATGAAACGCGCGTGACACCACGCGCGTTTCGTCGCCCCACATGAACGGTTCAAGCGGCCGAAACGGTGTTCAGGCAGCCGATGCGCGCCATTCCGCATCGAGCGCGGCGACCAGCTGCGACGTCGTCAGCGCATCGCCGCGCCGCCGCGCGAGCGGCGCGCCCTGGCCGGCCCACAGCGACAGGTAGTCGCCGTCGTTCGCGCGCGCGGCCGCCTGCCGCAGCGGCTGGGTCAGCGCGTTCTGCACCGGATACGGTGGGACGTCGGCCACGTGCTCGCCGAGCCGCGCCATCAGCGTGTTGCGCAGCCCGCGTGCGTGACGGCCGGTGATCGCACGGGTGACCTGCGTCGACGTATCGGCGCTCGCGAGCAGACGCGCCTTCCAGTCCGCGGCGATCGCGCTTTCCGCGCACGTGAGGAACGCGGTGCCGAGTTGCGCGGCCTGCGCGCCAAGCGCGAGCGCGGCCGCGATGCCGCGGCCGTCCATGATGCCGCCCGCGGCCAGCACCGGCAGGCCCGTCGCGTCGACGAGCTGCGGGACGAGCGCGAGCGTGCCGATCAGCGCGTCGTCGGCGGCACCGATGAAGGTGCCGCGGTGGCCGCCCGCCTCGGCGCCCTGCGCGGAGATCGCGTCGGCGCCGGCCGCCTGCCACGCGAGCCCTTCGGCCACGTGCGTCGCGGTGCCGATCACATAGGTGCCGGCGGCTTTCAGGCGTGCGACGTCGGCTGCGTCGAGCACGCCGAACGTGAAGCTCGCGACCGGCACGCGCAGCGCGACGAGCGCATCGAGCTGCGCGCGGAAATCGGGCGCGTAGCGCGCGGGCGCCGTGCCCGGCGGCAGGCCGAGCGTGGCGTTCAGCGGGTCGATCGCCGCCAGCGCGCGCGCGACGGTCGCCGCGTCGGGCGCAGCTTCATCGGGCAACACGAACAGGTTGATCGCGAACGGGCGATCGGTCGCCGCGCGGATCGCGGCGACTTCGGCGTCGATCCGTTCGGGCGCGAGCGCGCCGGCGCCGAGGCTGCCGAGCGCACCGGCATTCGATGCGGCGGCGACCATCGCGGTCGTGGTCGCGCCGACCATCGGCGCCTGCACGAGCGGCAGGCGCAGGCCGAAGCGTGCGGAAAAGGGCGTGGAAAACGAGCGGGCAGACATGACGAATCCCTCGATGACGATGCGCGAAAGCGCTTTGTAAAGGCCGACCCGTCGACTCTATCGAAGCGGCGCGGCGCCGAAAAATGAAAAATCGAGATCGAAACGATCGCTGCGCGAGAAGCGGCCGCGTGCGCTGCAGCAGCGGGCGATTGGTGGCACACTAGGCCGCCTCTTTTCATCCCCGGGGGCGCCTCCCGCACCCCGCACGCCAGGAGTTCAGAACGTGACTGCCCAATGGATCGACATCCCGACCGGTAACGACAGCTTCGGCGGCTATCTCGCCCTGCCCAAGCGCGGCAAGGGCCCTGCCGTCATCATCATCCAGGAGATCTTCGGCGTGAACGCGCACATCCGCGCGGTCGCCGATCAGTACGCGGCCGACGGCTTCGTCGCGCTCGCGCCGGACGTATTCTGGCGCACGCAGCCGCGCGTCGAGCTGACCTACGAGGGTGCGGATCGCGACAAGGGCATCGAGCTGCTGAAGAAGACCGACGTGGGTCTCGCGGTCGCGGACATCGTCGCGGCGGCCGACGCGTTGCGCGCGCGCCCCGAAGTGGCCGGCAAGCTCGCCGCGATCGGCTACTGCTTCGGCGGCCAGCTCGCGTATCGCGCGGCCGCGACCGGCAAGCTGGACGCGGCGGTGGCCTATTACGGCGGCGGCATCCAGAATGCGCTCGACCTCGCCGGCCAGGTCACGCAGCCGATCCTGTTCCACTACGCGGAAAACGACCACGGGATTCCGCTCACGGCCGTCGATCAGGTGAAGGCCGCATTCGCCGGCCGCGGCAACGCTTCGTTCCACGTGTACCCGGGCGCCGAGCACGGCTTCAACTGCACGGACCGCGCGTCGTACAACCAGCGCGCCGCGGCGCTCGCGCACGGCCGGACGCTGACCTTCCTCGCCGAGCATCTCTAAAAAGGCCCGGCCGCGGGCCCGGCGCACCGGGCCCGCGTTATGCTCGCACCATCGCCACGAGTCACAACGGGGGTGACCGCGATGCACTCGGACTATCTCGCGCATGACGCAATCGGCCTCGCCGCGCTCGTGCGCGACCGCCACGCCAGCCCGCGCGAACTGCTCGACGCCGCGATCGGCCAGGCCGAAGCGGTGAACGGCGCGATCAACGCGATCGTGCTGCAGGACTACGAAGCCGCGCGCGCGCGTGCGGCGGCCGCGCCCCAACCCGGCGCCGACGCGCCGTTCGCGGGCGTGCCGTATCTCGTCAAGGATCTCGGCGCGGCGGTCGCCGGGCTGCCGCTGTCGATGGGCAGCCGGCACTACCGGTACTTCGTGCCGGCCGACGATTCGCCGGTGATCGCGCGCAGCCGCGCGGCGGGCCTGAACGTATTCGGCAAGACCAACACGCCCGAGATCGGCCAGATGCCGTACACGGAACCGGAACTGTTCGGCGCGTGCCGCAACCCGTGGAATCTCGACCACACACCCGGCGGGTCGAGCGGCGGCGCGGCGGCGGCCGTCGCGGCCGGCATCGTACCGCTCGCGCATGCGTCCGACGGCGGCGGCTCGATCCGCATTCCGGCGTCGTGCTGCGGGCTGTTCGGGCTGAAGCCGAGCCGCAACCCGGTGCTCGTCGACCTGCCGTCGAACGGCGAACTCGTCGTCCAGCACGCGGTGTCGCGCAGCGTGCGCGACAGTGCGCTGCTGCTCGACGTGACGACCGGCCAGACGCTGCCGCCCGGCGCGCCCGGCACCTTCCTCGGCGCGCTCGATACGCCGCCCGGCCCGCTGCGGATCGGCCTCGTCGTCGATCCGATGCTCGCGCCGGCACTCGCCGACGACACGCGCGCGGCGCTCGACGACGCGGCCGCGCTGCTCGAATCGCTCGGCCACCGCGTCGAGCCGGCGACGCTGCCGATCGACTACGCGCGCGCGGCCGAAACCTTCCTGACGCTGTGGGCGACGATCGCCGAGGACATGGTGCTCGGCGCACGCGCGCTGACCGGCCGCACGCCCCGGCGCGGCGAATTCGAGGCCGCGACGTGGGCGATGGCGGTGGTCGGCCGGCGTCTCGCGCGCACGCGCCTGCCGGACGTGCTCGAATGGCAGCGCCAGCTCACCGTGCAGGTCGCCGGTCTCGTGTCGCGTTACGACGCGATCCTGTGCGCATCGCTCGCGGGGCCGCCAGTGAAGATCGGTGAATTGCAGCCGACGCCGTTCGAATCCGCGCAGATGAAGCTGCTCGCCGCGCTGCCGGTGAAGCCGCTGCTGAAGGAAATGCTCGCGAAATCGTCGGAGAAGGCGTTCGCGTGGGCCGGCTGCACCGAGCTGTTCAACCTGACCGGGCAGCCGGCGATGTCGGTGCCGCTGTACTGGAATGCGCGTGGGTTGCCGATCGGCGTGCAGTTCGCCGCGCGCCACGCCGACGACGCGCTGCTGCTCCGGCTCGCGCGGCAGCTCGAACACGCGCGGCCGTGGTTCGACCGCCGTCCGCCGCTGATGCAGGCGCAGCGCTGATTCGGCGGCTTGCGCCACGCGGCATGCGCGGCGCGTCACGATAAAAAAGCCCCGCCGGCGCAAACCGGCGGGGCTTTCACGCAGGCAACCGCGTGACGGCGCTCGTTACACCGCGAGCCGTTCGCAGATCGTCCGCGTCGCGACCGCTGCGTTCAGCGTATAGAAGTGCAGCCCCGGCACGCCCGCGTCGATCAGGCGCTGGCACAGGCTCGTGACGACGTCCGCGCCGAACGCGCGGATCGACTCGCGATCGTCGCCGAAGCTCTCGAGCCGGCGCGCGACCCAGCGCGGCACTTCGGCGCCGCACATCTCGGAGAAGCGCATCAGCTGCGAGAAGTTCGTGATCGGCATGATGCCCGGCACGATCGGCACGTCCACGCCGAGCTTGCGCGTGTCGTCGACGAAGCGGAAATACGCATCCGCGTTGAAGAAGTACTGCGTGATCGCGGAATTCGCGCCGGCTTTCACCTTGCGCGCGAAATTCTCGAGATCGGCCTTCGGCGAACGCGATTGCGGGTGGTACTCCGGATAGCCGGCGACCTCGATGTGGAACCAGTCGCCATGCTCGGCGCGGATGAAGCTGACGAGCTCGGACGCATAGCGCAGCTCGCCGACCTCGCCCATCCCCGACGGCAGGTCGCCGCGCAGCGCGACGATGTGCCGGATGCCGTGCGAGCGGTACTGGTCGAGGATCGCGCGCAGGCTGTCGCGCGACGAGCCGATGCACGACAGGTGCGGCGCGGCCTCGAGGCCGTCCTTCTGCATGTCGAGCACGGTATCGAGCGTGCCCTGCTGCGTCGAGCCGCCGGCGCCGAACGTCACGGAGACGAATTTCGGCTTCAGCGGCAGCAGCTGCGCGCGCGTGGCGCGCAGCTTCTCGACGCCGTCCGCCGTCTTCGGCGGGAAGAATTCAAACGAGAGTTCGATCGGTTTCATGATTCGATGGGGTTGAGCCTGCGCCCGCTCGCCGTCAGCCGATGTCGCGCTGGCCGAAGATCAGGGCGGACAGCAGCCACGACACGATGCTGTACAGGATCGAACCGAAGAACGCGGACCAGAACCCCGACACCTCGAAGCCCTTCAGCAGCGACGACGCGAACCAGAAGCACAGCGCGTTCACGACGAGGATGAACACCCCGAGCGTGACGATCGTGACCGGCAGCGTCAGCAGGATCAGCACCGGCCGGATCACCGTGTTGATCAGCCCGAGCACGACCGCGACGATCAGCGCGGTGCCGAAGCTCTTGATGTGGATCGACGGCACGAGGTACGTGATGATCAGCAGCGCGAGCGCGTTGATGACCCAGGTGAGAATGACGCTCATGGAGGGCTCCGGTTCGGTTGTCGATCGGTACGATCGGTGAGCGCCGCCGCGCCGTGCGCCCGCCACGGGCGCGCACGGTGCGGCGGCCGCCGCGCATCAATAGCGGTAGTGGTTCGGCTTGAACGGGCCGTCCTTCTGCACGCCGATGTACGCAGCCTGCTCGTCCGACAGCACCGACAGGTTCGCGCCGATGCGCGCGAGGTGCAGGCGCGCGACCTTTTCATCGAGATGCTTCGGCAGCACGTACACCTTGTTCTCGTACTCGTTGCCGCGCACGAACAGCTCGATCTGCGCGAGCGTCTGGTTCGCGAACGAGTTCGACATCACGAACGACGGGTGGCCGGTCGCGCAGCCGAGGTTCACGAGGCGGCCTTCGGCCAGCAGGATCACGCGCTTGCCGTCCGGGAAGATGATGTGGTCGACCTGCGGCTTGATGTTTTCCCACTGGTACTGGCGCGTCGACGCGACGTCGATTTCCGAGTCGAAGTGACCGATGTTGCAGACGATCGCGTTGTGACGCATCGCCTTCATGTGATCGTGGTTGATCACGTGGTAGTTGCCGGTCGCCGTCACGAAGATGTCGGCCTTGTCCGCCGCGTATTCCATCGTCACGACGCGGTAGCCTTCCATCGCCGCCTGCAGCGCGCAGATCGGATCGATTTCGGTGACCCACACGGTCGCGCCCAGGCCGCGCAGCGACTGCGCGCAGCCCTTGCCCACGTCGCCGTAGCCCGCGACGACCGCGACCTTGCCCGCGATCATCACGTCGGTCGCGCGCTTGATGCCGTCGACGAGCGATTCACGGCAGCCGTACAGGTTGTCGAACTTCGACTTCGTGACCGAATCGTTCACGTTGAACGCCGGGAACGGCAGGCGGCCGTCCTTTTCCATCTGGTAGAGACGGTGCACGCCGGTCGTGGTTTCTTCGGTCACGCCCTTGATGTGCGCGAGGCGCTTCGAGTACCAGTTCGCGTCGACGTCGAGGTGCGCCGCGATCGACTTGTACAGCGCGACTTCTTCCTCGTTGGTCGGCTTCGCGATCACCGAACGGTCCTTCTCGGCCTTCGCGCCGAGGATCAGCAGCAGCGTGGCGTCGCCGCCGTCGTCCAGGATCATGTTCGCGAATTCGCCGTTCGGCCATTCGAAGATGCGGTGCGAGAACTCCCAGTATTCGTCGAGCGACTCGCCCTTGAACGCGAACACCGGCGTGCCGGCTTCGACGATCGCGGCCGCCGCGTGATCCTGCGTCGAGAAGATGTTGCACGACGCCCAGCGGACGTCCGCGCCGAGCGCCTTCAGCGTCTCGATCAGCACGCCCGTCTGGATCGTCATGTGCAGGGAACCGGCGATGCGCGCACCCTTCAGCGGCTGCTGCGCCTTGTATTCGTCGCGGATCTGCACGAGGCCCGGCATTTCGGTCTCGGCGATGTTCAGTTCCTTGCGGCCCCAGCCGGCCAGCGCCATGTCGGCGACGACGTAATCGTGGGAAGCCTTGGAATCGATAATGGCGTTCATCACGCCCTCCTTTCTAAAAAGTTTCTAGATTGGTGACGTGAGCGCCGTTCAGGAAGCGGGGCCGGCGCGACGGTCGCTCGAAACGATCGCCGCACGGCTGCTTGGTGAAGCCTTCCGAGCCTGGCGGACGCTGATGGTCCGTCGCAACGCTCCTCGGAAAACGGAGGGGATTGTAGCAAATCGGCGCGCGAAATGCGCAACGACGACGCGTCGGCACGAGACGCGCGCGGCGCGGGCACGCGCGGCCGTGGCCGAAAGGGCAGGACTTCGGGGTCAGGACTCCGCGCCGACCCACGCCTGTTCGCGCAGCCGTGCGCGCAGGCGCGCGACGGCCTGGCTGTGGAGCTGGCATACGCGCGATTCGCTCACCTCGAGCACCGCGCCGATTTCGCGCAGATTCAGACCCCGTTCGTAGTACAGCGACATCAGCAGCTTCTCGCGCTCCGGCAGCCGCTCGATCGCCTCGACGAGCGCCTCGCGCAGGTGCTCGTCGAGCAGCGCCGACAACGGATCGGCATGATCGACGCGATAGCGGTCGAGGAACGGCTCGTCGTCGGCCGCGCGATCGAAATCCTCGTAGTAGATGAGCTGGCTGCCGTGCAGGTCCTGCAGCATCCCCTGGTATTCGTCGAGCGGCATGTTGAGGTGCTGCGCGATCTCGGTCTCGCTCGCCGAGCGGCCGAGGTGCTGCTCGACCTGGTGCACCGCATGCTCGACCTCGCGCGACGTCTTGCGCAGGCTGCGCGGCAGCCAGTCGTTGCTGCGCAGCTCGTCGAGCATCGCGCCGCGGATGCGCTGCGTCGCGTAGGTCTCGAACTGCGCGCCCTGGTCTTCCTTGTAGCGGCCGGCCGCGTCCATCAGGCCGATCATGCCGGCCTGGATCAGATCGTCGAGATCGACGCTCGCCGGCATCTTCGCGACGAGTTGCAGTCCGAGGCGGCGCACGAGCGGCGCATATTGCGCGAGCACGTCGGCCTGGGACATCTTTCCTTGAGCGTTGTACATCATGGCTCCCTCCTTCGGGTGGCGCTCACGCGGCGTGTGCCGCGCCCGCCTCATACGACGGCTTGCCGCCGGCGTGGACCGCGCGGCCCGCGCCCGAACCGGGGCGCATCGGCCAGTACAACAGGTCGGCGGCAATCTGCCGGTAATCGCGCGCGGCAGCCGACGACGGGAACGCGTCGACTACCGCATGCATCAGTTCGCGGGCGTGCTCGACGAGCGGATCGGCGCTCACGCAGCCCGCGTCGGCGATCGACACGGTCAGGTAGCGGCTCGCAACGCCCGCGAGGTTGTCGAAGGCCGTCTTCGCGTCCGCGTGGCTGGCGACCTGATTGGTCAGCACGCGGAACTGCGCGAACGCGTGCGCGAAATGCAGCCGCTTCATGCACGCATACGCCTCGGTGATCGCCTGCACGGCAACCCGCGTGACGATCAGCACGTCGTGCGCTTCGCGCGCGAGCGCCGACAGCGATCCGTCGGTGCCGAGCTGCGCGTCGACGAGGACGATGTCGGCCGGGCCGTCGATGAAGTCGCTCAGCTGCGCGTCGCTGTAGCCGGCGCGCGCGAGCTGGGCGGCGCCGCACAGGCCGAAGCCGGCCGCCACCCGCGTGCGTTCGCCGTCGCGCAGCCACGCGCCGGCGAGCGTCGCGCTGGCCGAATGCACGTCGGCGCGCTCGTCGACGACCAGCACGTCCTTGCCGAGCGACGCGAGCGCCGCCGCGAGGTTCACCACGGTGGACGTGCAGCCGACGCCCGCCGGCCCGCCCGTCACCGCGACGATGCGCGACGCGCGCCCGGCCAGCAGGCGCCGCAGCCCTTCGGCCTGGTCGATGATCCGTTTATCCAAATCGCACCTCGTGCAGCTCGGCGGTGGAACGTGCGGTCAGTGCGGAAAGCAGCGTCGGCATGTCCTCGTCTTGCGGCACGAAGGGCGAGCCGTCGCGCGGCACACAGAACGCGCTCTTCAGCAGGAATTTGGTCGACGCGACGTACAGGTTCTCCGGCACCTTCTGGCCGGTCGACACGTAGTGGACCGGCAGCTTGTAGCGGATTACCGTGTCGAGCACGCTGCCGAGGTGGGTCGCCTCGTCGAGCTTCGTGAGGATGCAGCCGGCCAGGTCAGGGTGCTCGCCCGCGCTGCGGTACGCCTGCACGACTTCGTTCAGCGTATCGCCATGGCTCGTCGCGTTCAGCAGCAGCAGGCGCTGCACCGGCGCGTTCGCGCCGTGCAGCATCGCGATCTGGTCGGACACCGCGCGGTCGCGCTGGCTCATGCCGATCGTGTCGATCAGCACGATGTGCTTGTTGCGCAGCTCGGACAGCGCGAGCGCGAGGTCGCCCGCATCCTTCACCGCGTGAACCGGCACGCCGAGGATCTTGCCGAAGATCCGCAGTTGCTCGTGGCCGCCGATCCGGTAGCTGTCGGTGGTCAGCAGCGCGACCTTGCTCGCGCCGAAGCGCATCACGCAGCGCGCGGCCAGCTTCGCGGTGGTGGTCGTCTTGCCGACGCCGGTCGGCCCCATCAGCGCGAACACGCCGCCGCGCTCCATCAGCGCGTCCTCGCTGTCGAGCACCGGCAGGTTCGATGCGAGCACCGACTGCGCCCATTCGGCGGCCTGCTCGAAGGTCTGCGCGCCGTCGCCGGACGGCAGGTTGTCGACCAGCATCCGCACGAGCTGCGCGGAAAAGCCGGCCGCGAACAGGTGCTTCGTCAGCGCGCCGTGCACGGCGCTGCGACGCTGGCGGTCGTGCCACATCAGGCTGTCGAACTGCTCTTCCATCATCCCGCGCAGCTCGCCCAGCTCCTGCATCACCGTGTCGTTGACGATCCGCTCGATGCGCGACTTCACCGCATCGGCCACCACGGCGGCCGCGTCGGCGGACAGGCGCGTGCGGTCGGTCTGCTTGGCGCCGTACGCGGCGCCCGTGTCGGCTGCGCGCTTCGCCGCGGCCGGCGCTCCGGCGGCCGGGATCCGGCGCTCGGCGTCGCGCACGATGTCGCGCGCCCAGTCGGGCGGCGTCGCGCGGGCGGCGGCTTGCGGCGCGGGCGCGCTCGCCTGCGGCTCGGCGGGCGCCTGCGCACGGGCGATCAGCGCGTCGCGCTGCTGCGTCAGGCGCTTCGCGTGCTCGACCAGCCACGGTGCGGGTTCGGAAGTGGCGGCCGGCGATCCGGCGGCCGGCGATCCGACCGCGGCCGATGCAGCGCTCGACAGCGCTGCCGCCGCGGGCGCGTCTGCATCGATCGACGCGGGGTGCGCATCCGCGTCTTGCGCGTCGGCGCTCGCGCCGAACACGGACGAGAACACGTCCGGCAGCCCGCCTTCGCCGGCCGCATACGGATTGGCGGCCGGGCGCGGGGCGATCCCCGGGCGCGACACGATGCCCGGCACGGCGGCGGCCGGCACGGAGTCCGGCACGCGCGACGTGGCGAGGCGCCCACGCGCGGCCGGCGGCGCCACCGCGGCGAGATCCGAATCGGCGAGTGCAACGATTTCGACGCTGCCGTCATCGAGCGTGCGGTTCGACAGCACGACCGCGTCGGCGCCGAGCGCCTCGCGCACGAGACGAAGTGCGTCGCGGCTCGTTGCGCCGGTGAATTTGCGAATGTTCAAGCGGAACCCCCGATGACGTTAACGACTTTGATCGTGCGTGTGTCCGGCACTTCGGCGTACGACAGCACTTTCAGTTGCGGCAGGCTGCGGCGCAGGAAACGCGCGAGCATCGCGCGCAGCGCGTGCTGCACGAGCAGCACGGGCGGCAGCCCGAGATTCTGTTGACGCAGCATCGCTTGCTGCGTGCCGGTCAGAAGGTTGTGCGCGAGGCCGGGTTCGAGGCCCGGGTTCGCGCCGGTGGCGAGCGCCTGCGACAGCACGCGCTCCAGGTTCGCGTCGAGGCCCATCACCTGCATTTCGCCGTTGCCCGGATACCACTGCTGCGTGATCGCGCGGCCGAGCGAGAGCCGCACCGCGGCCGTGATCTCGAACGCGTCGCCGCGGCCCGCATGCTCGGACACGGCCTCGAGGATCGTGCGCATGTCGCGAATCGGCACGCCTTCCTCGAGCAGGTTCTGCAGCACCTTCTGCAGCGTGGTGAGCGAGATCGTCTTCGGCACCAGGTCCTCGACGAGCGACGGCGCGTCCTTGCCGGTGCGCTCGACGAGCGCCTGCACTTCCTGGCGGCCGAGCAGCTCGGCCGCGTGCTGGACGACGAGATGGTTCAGGTGCGTCGCGACGACCGTGCTTGCGTCGACCACCGTGTAGCCGTACACCTGCGCCTGCTCGCGCAGCGCGACGTCGATCCACACGGCCGGCAGCCCGAACGCCGGGTCCTGCGTGACGGCGCCCGGCAGCGCGGCCGTCACCTGGCCCGGGTTGATCGCGAGCCACTGGCCCGGGAACACTTCGCCGAAGCCGATCTCGACGCCCTTCAGCGCGATCCGGTACGCGTTCGGCCGCAGTTCGAGGTTGTCGCGGATATGGATCACCGGCGGCAGGAAGCCGATTTCCTGCGCGAATTTCTTGCGGATGCTCTTGATGCGCTTGAGCAGCTCGCCGTCGCTGTTCTTGTCGACGAGCGGGATCAGCCGGTAGCCGACTTCGAGGCCGAGCGGGTCGATCAGCTGCACGTCGTCCCAGGTCGCTTCGTGGCTGTCGGCCGGCAGCACGGCGGGCGGCGCGATGTCGGTCACGTCGCCGGCCGCCTTGCGGGCCGCCGCGCGCTTGGTCTGCGTGCGCGCCAGCCAGATCGCGCCGCCGCCGAGCGCGAGGAACGCGAAGTGCGGCATGCCCGGGATCAGCCCCATCAGCACGATGATCGCGCCGGTGATGTTCAGCACGCGCGGGTTCGTGAACAGCTGGCCGGTGATCTGCGTGCCGATGTCCTCGTCGGTGGCGACGCGCGACACGATCACGCCGGCCGCGGTCGAGATCACGAGCGACGGGATCTGCGCGACGAGGCCGTCGCCGATCGTCAGCAGCGTGTAGTTGGTGCCGGCCGCGGCGAAGCTCATGTCGTGCTGGACCATCCCGACGATCAGCCCGCCGATCACGTTGATCGCCATGATGATCAGGCCGGCGATCGCATCGCCGCGCACGAACTTCGACGCGCCGTCCATCGACCCGTAGAACTCGGCTTCCTGCGAGACGGCCAGGCGCCGCTTGCGCGCCTGTTCCTCGTTGATGAGGCCCGCGTTCAGATCGGCGTCGATCGCCATCTGCTTGCCGGGCATCGCATCGAGCGTGAAGCGCGCGGACACTTCGGCGATCCGCCCCGCACCCTTCGTGATCACCATGAAGTTGATGATCATCAGGATCACGAACACGACGATGCCGACCGCGAAGTTGCCGCCGACGAGGAAGTGGCCGAATGCTTCGATCACCTGGCCGGCCGCGTCGGGCCCGGTATGGCCTTCGAGCAGCACGACGCGGGTCGACGCGACGTTCAGCGACAGGCGCAGCAGCGTCGAGAACAGCAGCACGCTCGGGAACGCCGCGAAGTCGAGCGGCTTCATCGTGTACATGCTGACGAGCAGCACCATCACGGACAGCGCGATGTTGAACGTGAACAGCAGATCCAGCAGCATCGGCGGCAGCGGCAGGATCATCATCCCCAGGATCATGCAGATGAGGATCGGGCCCGCGAGCGCGCGCAGGTTGGTGCCCGCGAACGGGTTCGCGCGCTTGCCGAACAGGCCGGTGGTCGGGGTGCTCATGCCGCGTTCCCTTGCTGGCCGAGGGCGTCCTCGGCTTCTTCACGTTCGTCGTCGGCGGCGACCGACGTGCCCTTGTCGAGTTCGGCCGGCACGTCGAGATCGACCGGCATCGCCGGGAACGCGCCGCCTTCCGAGCGGAAGCGCTTGAGCTGGTAAACCCATGCGAGCACTTCGGCCACGGCCGAGTACAGCGAACCGGGGATCTCGCGCTCGAGTTCGACGTTGTGATACAGCGCACGCGCGAGCGGCGGCGCTTCGAGCAGCGGCACGTTGTGTTCGGCCGCGAGTTCGCGGATGCGCGCGGCGACGAGGTTCACGCCCTTCGCGACCACCTTCGGCGCGCGCATCTCGCCGTCCGTGTATTGCAGCGCGACCGCGAAGTGCGTCGGGTTCGTGACGACCACGTCGGCCTTCGGCACGGCCGCCATCATCCGGCGCCGCGCAATCGCGCGCTGCTGCTGGCGGATCCGCCCCTTCACGTGCGGATCGCCTTCGTTCTCGCGATGCTCGCGCTTCACTTCTTCCTTCGTCATGCGCAACTTCTTGTTGTACTGCCAGAGTTGGTAAGGCACGTCGAGCCCGGCGACCACCAGCATCCCGGCGACCGTCGTGCCGCAGCACACGGCGACCAGATGCAGCGCATCGGGCAGCGCGGCGCCGAGCGGCTGCGTCGCGAGGCTGAGCAGCTCGTCCTTGCTGCGCCAGATCGCGATGCCGCCGATCCCGCCGACGACCAGCGTCTTCGCGATCGACATCCCGAGCTGGATCGGCCCCTGGATCGAGAAGATCCGGCCGAGGCCCGAGATCGGGTTCAGGCGGTCGAACTTCAGCTCGAACGTCTTCTGCGAAATCAGCCAGCCGCCGAGCGCCATCGGCGCGAGCAGCGCGGCGACGCCGGTGAGCGCGAGCAGCGGCAGCAGCGCGGCGAAGCCTTCGCGGCTCGCGCTGCCGGCCGCCGACAACATCCGGTGGGTGTCGAACGCGGTCGCGCGATCGAACGTGAACGCGCCGCGCAGCATCGCCTGCAGATGCCCGCCCGACGGGCCCGCGAGCAGCCACGCGCCGTAGAACCCCGCCGCGAGCAGTGCGAACGAAGCCAGCTCGCGCGAACGCGCGACCTGCCCCTCCTCGCGCGCCTTCTCGCGGCGCCTGGGAGTGGCGGCTTCGGTCTTGTCGAGATCGCTCTCGTCTGCCACGGGGCCTCCAGTCGGGTACGGCGGAATGCCGCTTTCCAGTGACACCGATTATTCATGGACGCGTCAAACGCCGATCGGTCGAGCAAAGCCGGGAAAGGGGGGTATTTCGGGGAATCGGGCGAGCGGCCGCGAACGCGGCCGGAACGGGGGCGGAGCGACGCGCGGCGTGGCGGAAAAACGGGACCGGCCGGCGCATCGGCGAGGCGGCGGCCGCAAGCGGAACGGCAGCGGCTTCACGCGCGGGGAACGGTGAAACGACGGACGGGAAAGAAGACGGGAAAGAAGACGGGAAAGAAGACGGGAGAGAAGCGGGAGAAGCGCGAGAAGCGGGGCAAGCAGGCCCCGACGCAACGGCGTCGCGCGTCGGTCGGGGCAGGCGTCGGTCAGACGGCCGGGATCGGGTCCGCGCCGAAACGGTTCGGGCCTTCGGTGCCGCGCGAGCACATCCACACGAGCAGCAGGATGCCGCCGACGATCGGAATCAGCGCGAGCAGCAAGAACCAGCCCGAGCGGCCCGTATCGTGCAGGCGGCGCACGCTGACCGCGATGCCCGGAATGATCAGCGCGAGCGACACCAGGAAGATCGCGCCGAGCAGCAGCAGCGTGATCAGGCCCGCATCGCGGCCGGCCGCGCCGATGATCTGACCGGCGACCGACAGCACGGAGGTCAGCAGCGCGAAATACCAGTATTCGGCACGACGCGCACGGCCTTCGAATGTTGCGTATTTATTCAGTACGGTACGAACGGCTTCGGAAAAATTCATTTTATTACCCTCCTGTTTTATATTGGCACCCCGGAAACAACGCCGGAATTATAAGATCGAAGTTCGGCGGATTCCATCTCTTTTCGCATATGGTGCAATACGCGCCCATATGGCGCAGGAAAGGCTGCAAGAGCGGATTTCGGCGTGCCGGCTTGCATGCCGCGTCATTTTAATAATCGTGAAGATCTGACAGAAATGGCAGCCGCGAATAATCCGGCTTTGATTACACCCGAATGAAATCGCACGAATCGATAATCGACTCGAGTGTCCGGCATTCGATTAACCGACCGGCCGGCGATACGCAGGCGCGCCGGTCGCGGCGCCTTTCGGCATCGCCGGTTCCGCCCGAATCGCAGCCTGCGGCGTCGGGACGGGACGGCCGACCATCGCCGGCCCGAACGGCGTGATCGACCGAAGCGACCGAAGGGACCTAGCCGGCCGCCGCCCGCTGCAACGCGCCGAGATCGAGCTTCTTCATCGTCATCACCTGCGCCATCACGCGCTCGGCGCGGGCCGGGTCGCCCGTCATCAGTTCGGCCATCTGCACGGGCACGACCTGCCACGACACGCCGAAGCGGTCGCGCAGCCAGCCGCATTGCTGCGCGCGCGCGTCGCCACCTTCGGACAAGCGCGCCCAGTAATGGTCGATCTCGTCCTGGTCGCGACAGTTGACGACGAACGACACGGCCGGCGTCATCTGGAACACGGGGCCGCCGTTCAGCGCGACGAACGCCTGCCCGTCGAGCTCGAACGCCACGGTCATCACCGCGCCCTCGGCGTTGCCGGACGCATGCGCGCCGGTCTTGCCGTAGCGCGCGACGTGCACGATGCGCGCGTTGTCGAACACCGATACGTAGAAACCGGCCGCCGCCTCGGCGTCGCGGTCGAACCACAGGAACGGCGTGATGCGCTGGATACGCGGGTTCATGCGCTGTCTCCTTCGATGTCGTGCCGGCACCGGTGCCGGTCTTACATCGTAGGCGCTATGCCGGCGCGTGGCAGCGATCCGGTCCGTAGTGCACGCACGGCGCGCCGGAATAAAAAAAAGGGGGCGATCGCTCGCCCCCCTTGTTCCTGCGTCCGGCGACGCCGCGTCAGAATGCGACGAACGGCTGCGCGCCGCCGCTCGCGGTCTTGTCCATCCCGAAGTAGATCGTCTTGCCGTAGAAGTGCGGCATGCCGATGTCGAGCCAGTTGGACGAGCCGAACGGCCCCGCGATGTCGTTGAACGCGAACGTCGACGCGTTCGAGAACAGCGAATCCGCGTTCGCGACCGGCATCGACACGGTGCCCGACGCGCCGTTCTGGCCGCTCAGCGTGGCCGAATAGGTCGTCGTCGCCGACGGGCAGTAGAACTCCGTATTCCTCGAACAGACCGTCTGCGCCGAATCGTTGAAGAAATACGCGTTCGAGCCCGTATCGAAGAACGCGGTCACGTTGCGCCCCTGGAACGTCGCGCTGACGTCGCCGGTCGTGGTCGACGTGAGCACCGTCTTGCCGCTCAGGTTCGGCAGGCCGAACGTCAGCGTGCCGGTCGCGCTCGCCTGCCCGTTGTTCGAGATGGCCGGCATCTGCACGCTCACGCCGTCGTTGTTCGCGAACCGATGCACCGGGTTGGCCACCTGCTGCGCGAGCGGCACGAGCGTGACGGCGCAGCTCGCGTTGTCGCCGTTCGGGCACGCGTAGTAGTTGTTGCTCGTCGACGTCGACGTCGCGCAGGTCGTGCCGCAGTCGTACGGCGCCGGCCCGATGCCGAGGATCCCGTTCGCGCCGAGCGCGCTCGTCGAGTTGGCCGACGCGCCGCCGTTCGTGCACGAGCTCGGCACGTTCGTCGTGCCGAGGTCGCCGATGATCTGCACGGGCAGCGACGCGGCCTGCTCGGTGCCGATCGACAGGTCGACGGTGCGCACCGAGCCCCACGTGTAGCTCGACACGAACTTGCCGCATTCGGCGACCGGCGCGCCGCCGCTCTTCACCTGCGGCAGGCTGTCGTGCACGCCGGCCACCGCGCTGCCGACGAGCCGCAGCCCGTAGGACGCGGTATCGACGAGCACGTTGTTGACGATCTGGCAGTTCGACGTGCCCGGCACGCAAACCTTCACGCTGATGGTCGGGATGTTGATCACGTTCGCGGCGCCGGCGGCGACCGTGACGACGGCCGTGTTGCCGCTGTTGCCGTCGGAGCCGCTGTTGCCGGTATTGCCGTTGTTGCCCGAACTGCCGCCGCCGTCATCGCCGCCGCCGCAGGCCGTCACGAGCACGGCCGTCGCGGCCAGGAGGCCCAGCACGCCGAACCAGCGCTTGAATGTACGAGTCATGCTCAAGATCGCTCTCCCGCTGTCACTGGATATCGGTGCCGGCCACGCCGGTCGGCAGCGCCGACGGCAGCCATGCCTGGCCGGAGAAGGCGCCCATGTGGCCGCCCGTCCGGATCACGAGGCCGCTCGTCTCGACGGCCACCGGCGCACGCCAGCCGCGCGCCCGGTGCGCCGCCTGGACGCCGGCGGTGTACTGCGGGAAATAGCTGCCGAGCAGCGACGCGAGATCCGGCATCGTCGGCCCGCGCCACGCGAGGCCGAACACGCTGCCGGCGGCCGACGTGTATTCGTGGATGACGGTGCCCGATCCGAGCGTGATCTCGCGGACGGTATAGGCGGCCGTGCTCGTCTGCACGCCGTCCGCCGAGCGCATCGCGCGCTGCAGCGCGCGCACGGTGGCGGCCTGATCGTCCGCCGGCGGCGACATCGGCGCGCCGCCCAGTTCCGCGTGTGCGTGGACGGCCCACAGCACACCCATTGCAGCCGTCGCGTGCGCGACGGTCCAGCCCAAGCGTTTCAGCTTCACGTTCCCCCCCAAGGGACTGGCTTCGGTGCCGACGGCGCCGCCATCGGCCCGCGCCGTCTGCCCACTGATGAATCGTACGAATGACGCTACGTTGCTGCTGACGCGTAGTATGCCTGCGGAGTGTGTCGAAGTGTCAATTCGACGCAGGATCACGCTGCGCCGCGCAGCGGCGCCGGGCGAGGGGAAACGAGGCGGGAACGGGGCATGCGCGCGTCGGCCGGCCCCGCGGAACGGGGCGCCCGGCAATGGGACGCGCGATGCGCACCGGCAGGATCAGAAGCCGAGGCTCGCGAGCAGGTCGTCGACCTGCCCCTGGTCCTGAACGACGTCGGATTTGCCTTCCGGCGCGATCTGCGGGCCGTTCAGCAGCGATTCGGGGCTGCCGGTCGCGCTCATCGCTTCGGCCGCGAATGCCGCCGCGGTGGCCGCGAACTGCTCGCGCCGCTCCGGCGCGATGTTCTCGACGAGCACGGTGAGGAGCTGCTGCTCGATCAGGTAGACCATGTCCATGATCTTCTTGATCACCTGCCCCGTCAGATCCTGGAAATCCTGCGCAAGCATGATCTCGAGCAGTTGTGCGCGGGTCGCCGCCGTCGATTCGGGCAGCGTGCGCAGGAACGCCCGCGTGTCGTCCATCAGCTCGCGCACTTCCGCGTGCTCGATCGGCGCGGCGTACCACTGCGCCCAGCGTGCGTCAAGCGCCTCGGCCTCGTTCTGCACGCGCTCCTGCATCGGCTTCGCGATCTCGATCGCATTCAGCACGCGCACCGCGGCCTGTTCGGTCATCGTCGCGACGTAGCGCAGCCGGTCGCGCGCATCGGGCACGGCTTCCGCCGCGCGCTCGACATGCTTGTCGAGCCCGAGCTCGCGCATCGAATCGCGCAGCGTGCGCGTGACGTGGCCGATGCGCGCGAGGATCCGGTCGCTCGCGTAATCGGCGCCTTCGGCATGGCCGTCGGCATTGACCGCCGCGCCGGCAAGCGCCGCATGGATCGGCTCGTTCACGTTCAGCTCCCGGCCTTGGCCATCTTGTCGATGATCTTGTTCAGCTTCTCGTCGAGCGTCGCGGCCGTGAACGGTTTCACGACGTAGCCGCTCGCACCGGCCTGCGCGGCCGCGATGATGTTCTCCTTCTTCGACTCGGCCGTGACCATCAGCACCGGCAGATGCGTGAGCATCGCGTCCGCGCGGATCTCCTTGAGCATCGCGAGACCGTCGAGGTTCGGCATGTTCCAGTCCGAGATCACGAAGTCGAAGCCGCCGCCGCGCAGCCGCGCGAGGCCGGCCGCGCCGTCCTCGGCCTCATCGACGTTCGTGTAGCCCAGTTCCTTGAGCAGGTTGCGGACGATCCGGCGCATCGTCGGGAAATCGTCCACCACCAGGATTTTCATGCTCTTGTCCATCGTCGTTCCTTTCCAGATTCGTTTGTGTCGGGACGCGTATCGTGTCACGCGCCCCGTGACAGTCCATTCACACGCGCTGCACGCGGTCGCCCATCGTCGCCAGACGCGCCATCACGCGGCGGCTCATGTCGGCGAGCGGCACGACCTCGTCCGCCCCGCCGAGCGCGATCGCCTCGCGCGGCATTCCGAACACGATGCAGCTCGCCTCGTCCTGCGCGAACGTGTAAGCGCCCGCGCGTTTCATTTCCAGCAGGCCGGCCGCGCCGTCGCGGCCCATCCCGGTGAGGATCACGCCGATCGCGTTCTTGCCCGCATGCGTCGCCGCCGAGCGGAACAGCACGTCGACCGACGGGCGGTGCCGGTTCACCGGCGGCTCGTCCGACAGTTGCGCAATATAGTTCGCGCCGCTTCTCGCGAGCAACAGGTGCGCATGGCCCGGCGCGATGTACGCATGGCCCGGCAGCACGCGTTCGCCGTGCTCGGCTTCCTTCACCGCGATCCGGCACAGGCCGTTCAGCCGCTGCGCGAACGATTTCGTGAAGCCCGGCGGCATGTGCTGCGCGATCAGCACGGCCGGCGCGTCCGGCGGCAGCGGCGTCAGCACTTCGCGGATCGCCTCGGTGCCGCCCGTCGACGCGCCGATGATGATCAGCTTCTCGGTACTGACGAGCGGGTTGTTGATCATCGGCGCGGCCGCGGCGCTGTCCGCCGTGCGCGCGACGGCCTGCGGCTGCGGCGCCTGGCGCACGCGCGCGCGCGACGCCGCGCGGATCTTGTCCGCGAGCTTCTCCGCGTAGTCGAGCATCCCGTCGCGAATCCCGACGCGCGGCTTCGTGACGAAATCCACCGCGCCGAGTTCGAGCGCGCGCAGCGTGATTTCGGAGCCGCGCTCGGTCAGCGACGACACCATCACGACCGGCATCGGCCGCAGGCGCATCAGCTTCTCGAGGAAGTCGAGCCCGTCCATGCGCGGCATTTCGACGTCGAGCGTGAGCACGTCGGGGTTGTGCTGCTTGATGAGCTCGCGCGCGACGAGCGGATCGGGCGCGGTCGCGACCACCGTCATGTCGGGCTGGCTGTTGATGATCTCGGTCATCAGGCTGCGGATCAGCGCCGAATCGTCGACGCACAACACTTTGATCTTCTGCACTGCGGTCATGCCTCCTGCTTTCTTGATAGGGTCGCCGTCCGCGCGGCGGCGGCTGCGGCCGCGCTACCGCCGCCGGCCGGCGCGGCGCCGCGCCCGCCGAACAGCTCGATGCGCGGACGCGCCGGCTGCGGCGCGGCAGGCCGCTTCGCGGCAAACAGCTCGACGTGCGCGCGACGGGCGCGCTCGGCCTCGCGCGCGAGCGCGGCTTCGCGCTCGGTCACGCCCGGCACCTGCAGCCGCAGTTTCTTCACCATCGCGCGCCCGCTGTGCGGCATGAACGCGACCTTGCGCGGATGCACGCCCTGCAGGTCTTCCGCGGTGATGCGGATGCGCTCGAGCGCCAGATAGCGGCGCACGAAATCCGCGTTGCGATCGCCGATGTTGATCGTCGTCATCCCGGCCAGCACGGCCGCGCCGCCGAACACCTTCGCCTCGAAGCGCTCGCGGCGCCCGCCGGCCTTGATCAGCTCGTTGATCAGCACTTCCATCGCATACGCGCCGTAGCGCATCGATTCCGACGCGGCCGCGCCCGGATCGGCGCCGTCGTCCGGCAGCATGAAATGGTTCATCCCGCCGATGCCCGCGTACGGGTCGTGCAGGCACGCGGCGACGCACGAGCCGAGCACGGTCATCAGCACCATGTCCTCGGCGGTCGTGTAGAACTCGTTCGGCAACAGCTTCACGCCGGGGCGCTCGAAGTGGTTGTCGAAGTAGCGATTGGTCGCGATCGGCAGTGCGCTCATCCGCGCTCTCCAAGAGCCGGCGCGCCGCCTGCGGCCCGCGCGCGCGCGGGCGACGGCATCGCGGCCGCCGCGCTCGCCTGCGCGCCGCGCGAGCGCGCACCCTGCTCGGCGTCGCGCGTCAGTTCGTACACCGTCTGCCCGCGCAGCCGGAACGCCTGCGTCACGTACGTGAAGTTCTCCGAATGGCCGGCGAACAGCAGCCCGCCCGGCTTCACGAGCGGCTCGAAGCGCGACAGCACCTGCCCCTGCGTCGGCTTGTCGAAATAGATCATCACGTTGCGGCAGAAGATCGCGTCGAACGGCTTCGCGATCCCGTAGTCCGCATCGGTCAGGTTCAGCTGCTCGAAGCGGATCATCGCGCGCAGCTCGGGGCGCACCTTCACGCGGCCGGCCTGCGCGCCCGTGCCCTTCAGGAAGAAGCGCTTGAGCCGCTCCGGCGACAGGTGCTTGACCTGGTCGTACGTGTAGATGCCGGCTTCGGCCTTCGCGAGCACCTGCGTGTCGAGATCGGTCGCGAGGATCGTCGCGCTGCGCGCGGCCGCGTCGCCGAGCGCCTCGATCAGCGTGATCGCGATCGAGTACGGCTCCTCGCCGGTCGACGCCGCCGAGCACCAGACCGAGACCGGCGCCGGCCGCGATTTCACGAATTCCGCCAGGATCGGGAAATGGTGCGACTCGCGGAAAAACGCGGTCAGGTTGGTGGTCAGCGCGTTGGTGAACGCTTCCCATTCGAGCGGATCGTCTTCCTGCTCGAGCAGGTCGAGGTAGTCGCGGAACGTGTCGAGGCCGCGCGCCCGCAGCCGTCGCGCGAGCCGGCTATAGGCCATGTCGCGCTTGTGCTCGGACAGCGAGATGCCCGCGCGTTGATGGATCAGCGCGCGGATGCGTGCGAAATCCGCACCGGTGAACGCGAAGTCGCGCCCCGGCTCGCCCGCGCGAGGCGAGGCATCCGGTGCATCGGGTCGAAACGGCGCGCGCGCGTGCTGCATGGCTTAGAAGGTCTCCCAGTCGTCGTCGGACGCGCCGGCTGACGCCAGCGCCGGCTTCTCGCCGTTCAGCGCCGGGCGCACGAGCGCGGGCTTCGCGGCCGGCTTGTCCGCCGGCGCGGCCGTCTTCGCGAGACGCGGGCCATAGCCGCCCGCGGCGGCGGCGCCACGGGCGGCCGGTGCATCCTTCTGCGTCCGCGCGGCGGCCTCGGCCGCACGCGTCGGTTCGGACGCGGCGGCCGCGGCGCCCGAGGCAGCCGCACGCGACGCCGGCGCGGCGCGCCGTGCCGCCGGTTGGGCCGCAGCCTGCGGCGCCGGCAGCGCGGCGACCGGCGCATCGTGGCGCGACGCCGACGGCAGCGCCGCCGGTTCGTGCGCGACCGGCCGCGCGACGCTGCGCGCCGGCGCGAGCGCGATGCCGCCCGCGACGCGCCAGCCCGACACGATCGCCTTCATCTGGCGCGTCTGCTCCTCGAGCGACGCGGCCGCGGCCGCCGCCTGCTCGACGAGCGCCGCGTTCTGCTGCGTGACCGCATCCATCTGGCCGACCGCGCGATTGACCTGCTCGATGCCGGTCGACTGCTCGTCGGACGCGGCGCTGATCTCGCCCATGATGTCGGTCACGCGGCGCACGGCCTGCACGATCTCTTCCATCGTCGAGCCGGCGCGCGCGACGAGCGCCGACCCGCTGTCGACCTTCTCGGCCGAATCGCCGATCAGCTGCTTGATTTCCTTCGCGGCGCTCGCGCTGCGCTGCGCGAGCGAGCGCACCTCGCCCGCGACCACCGCGAAGCCGCGGCCCTGCTCGCCGGCCCGCGCGGCTTCGACGGCCGCGTTCAACGCGAGGATGTTGGTCTGGAACGCGATCCCTTCGATCGTGCCGATGATGTCGACGACCTTGCCCGAGCTCGCCGCGATGTCCTGCATCGTCGACACGACCTGGCCGACCACGTCGCCGCCCTGGGTCGCGATGTCCGACGCGTTCACCGCGAGCTGGCTCGCCTGCCGCGCGTTCTCCGCGTTCTGCCGCACGGTGCCCGTCAGTTGCTCCATGCTCGACGCGGTTTCCTGCAGCGACGCGGCCTGCTCCTCGGTGCGCTGCGACAGGTCGATGTTGCCGGTCGCGATCTCGCGCGCGCCGACGTCGATCGATTCGGTGCCGCGATGCACGGCCTGCACCATCGTCGTGACGGCGTCCTGCATCCGCTTGATGCCGCCGAACAGGCGGCCGATCTCGTTCGTGCTGGAGGCGTTCACCGGCTGCGTGAGGTCGCCGCCGGCAATGCGCTCGAAATGCGCGATCGCGTCCTCGATCGGCTGGACGATCAGCCCGCGCAGCACGAAGCGGATCGCGATCACGACGACGAACGCGATCGCGATGCCGGCCGCGATCAGCGCGATCATCATCGAGATCTGCGACTGCGTCTCGGTCTGACGGTCTTGCGCGCGCTTCTGCAGCGCGGCGATCACGGCCGCCGCCGTCTGGTCGAACGCGACGAACATCGGGCTGATCTTCGTGTCCGCGACCGCGTGGTACGCGGCCATGTCGCCCGCGCGCGCCGCGGCGAACTCGGGCTCGACGCCTTCCTTCACGATCGTCGTGTAGCGTGCGGCGAGCTCGTCGAGCAGCGCCTGATCGACCCCGAGCTTCGGCGTCGACTGGAACGCCTGCCAGTTCTGGTTCGACTTCGCATACAGCTCCTGCGCGCGGTCGAGCACCTTCGCCGCGTCGGCCGCATTGCCGCCTTCGGTCAGCGTACGAAAGCGATCGAGCGCGACGCGCGAGCGCAGCAGCTGCGCGGCCGTGTCGTCGAGCGTGTGGATCGCCGGCAGGTCGACGTGCGCGATCTCGTCGAGCGAGCGGCTCGCGTGATCGAGCGCGTAGAGGCCGAGCCCGCCGACCGCGGCGGTCAGGCACACGAGGATGAGTCCGACCGCCGTGAGCGTCGTGCGGATCGACCAGTTATGCAACATTGCAGATTCTCCCGAAATTGCTGCGCGCGCGGCGCGCTTACCCGCCGAGCGTCTCGATCAGCGCCATTTCCCGGCTCGACATCAGCTTCTCGATGTCCATCAGGATCAGCATCCGGCCGTCGACCGTGCCGAGGCCCGTCAGGTACTCGGTCGTCAGCGTCGCGCCGAATTCCGGCGCCGGCATGATCTGGTCGGTCTGCAGCGTCAGCACGTCCGACACGCCGTCGACCACCATCCCGACCACGCGGTTCGACACGTTCAGGATGATCACGACGGTCTGGTGGTCGTACTCGACGCGGCCCAGGTGGAACTTGATCCGCATGTCGACGATCGGCACGATGATCCCGCGCAGGTTGATCACGCCCTTGATGAACTCGGGCGCGTTCGCGATCCGCGTGACGCTGTCGTAGCCGCGGATTTCCTGCACTTTCAGGATGTCGATCCCGTATTCCTCGTCGCCGAGCGTGAAGACGAGAAATTCCTGGCCCGTCGCATCGCCGTGTTCGGCGTCGCGGCGGCTGGTCGCCGCCGCATTCGCCGCGGCCGTATTGATCATTTGGACTTCAGCAGACACGTTTGCCCCCAATCGGTTGAATGGCGAGAGTCAGAAGACGGCGAGCTCGGCGCCGGCTCGGGCGCCGTGCATCGCACGGGTTTCGCGGTTCAGCGCCGCGACGTCGACGATCAGCGCGACGCTGCCGTCGCCGAGGATGGTCGCCGCCGAGATGCCGTGCACCTTGCGGTAGTTGGTTTCGAGGTTCTTCACGACCACCTGCTGCTGGCCGACCAGTTCGTCGATCAGCATCGCGAAACGACGCCCCTCGGTTTCCATGATCGTGACGATCCCCTGCGTCGGGTCGGTGCGCGCGTCGTCGACCGAGAACACCTCGTGCAGCGCGACGAGCGGCAGGTATTCGCCGCGCACGCGCACCACGCGTTCGCCGTTGCCGACCGTGTAGATGTCGTCGTTCGACGGCTGCAGCGACTCCATCACGAAGTTCAGCGGCAGGATGAAGATCTCGCTGCCCACCTTGACCGACATCCCGTCGAGGATCGCGAGCGTGAGCGGCAGCACGATCCGCGTGGTCGTGCCGCGGCCCGCCTGCGACGAGATCTCGACGTGGCCGCCCATCGACTGGATGTTGCGCTTCACGACGTCCATCCCGACGCCGCGGCCCGACACGTCGGTCACCGTCTCGGCGGTCGAAAAGCCCGGCGCGAAGATCAGCTGCCACACTTCGTCGTCGCTGATGTTCTCGGAGATCTGCATGCCCTGCTTCACGGCCTTCGCGAGAATCCGCTCGCGATTCAGGCCCGCGCCGTCGTCGCTCACCTCGATCACGATGTTGCCGCCGTGATGCGCGGCCGACAGCACGAGCTGGCCGACCGCATCCTTGCCGGCGGCGACGCGCTTGTCGACGGTTTCGATCCCGTGGTCGAGGCTGTTGCGCACCAGGTGCGTGAGCGGATCGATGATCCGTTCGATCAGGCTCTTGTCGAGTTCGGTCGCCTGGCCGAACGTGACCAGTTCGACCTGCTTGCCGAGCTTGCCGGCGAGGTCGCGCACGAGCCGCGGGAAGCGGCTGAACACGTAGTCCATCGGCATCATGCGGATCGACATCACCGCTTCCTGCAGGTCGCGCGCGTTGCGCTCGAGCTGCGCCATCCCGTTGAACAGGCGGTCGTGCAGCGCCGGATCGAACGCGCTGGCCGTCTCGGCCAGCATCGCCTGCGTGATCACCAGTTCGCCGACGAGGTTGATCAGTTGGTCGACCTTCTCGACGCCGACGCGGATCGAGCTGCCTTCGGCGCCGCCTGCCGCCGCGGCGGCCGGGCGCGCGCGCTTGTCGTCGTGATGCGCGGCGGCGGCCGGCGCCGCGTGATCGGCCGGCTGCGGTTGAGCGGGGGGTTGCGACTGCGGTTGCACTGCGGCGGCCGGAGCCGTAGCGGGCGCCGCGGCAGCCGGTTGCGGCGCGGCGGCCTGCGGCGCGAACACCTCGACGCGCGCGGGCTGCGCGGCGGCGGCCGGTTCGGCAGCTTCAGCAGTCACGGCCGCGGCGGCCGGCGCGACGGCCGGCGCCGCCTGGGCAGCCGGCGCCGTGCCGCGCCCGACGCGGATCTGGCTTTCGTCGATCACGAAGCAGCACACCGCGACGATGTCGTCGGACGGCACGTCCGATTCGACCCACAGCGTCAGGTCCGCGCCCACTTCCTCGCGGCCGACGATCCGGCCGAGGTTGCCGAGTTCTTCGGTGAGCAGCGCCTGGTCCTTCGCGTCGACGCCGACCAGCGTGATCTTCAGGTGCGGGCCGTCGGCGCCGGCATCGGCGTCGGCCGCCGGATGCGCGGCCGCGACGGCCTGCTCGACCACATGGTCGGGCGCCCGGTCGTCGCCGACGGCGGGCGCGGCAGCCGGCGCGACGGCGGCGGCAACCGGCGCGGCCGGCGTAGGCGCGGCCGGCGTAGGCGCGGCCGGCGCAGGCGCGCCCGCACCGCTTTCGGCCTTCAGCCGTTCGAGCTTCGCGCAGATCGCCGCGGCGGCGGCCGCGTCCGGCTCGGCGCTCGCGCGGTAGTCGACGAGCTGGTCGGACAGCACGTCCTTGGTTTCCAGGAACGCGTCGACCATCTCCTTGGTCAGCGTCAGCTCATGGTTGCGCGCACGGTCGAGCAGCGATTCGAGGATGTGCGTCGTATCGGTCAGCGCGGAAAAGCCGAACGTCGCCGCGCCGCCCTTGATCGAATGCGCGGCGCGGAAGATCGCCGCCAGATCCTCGGGATCGGGCGCATCGACGTCGAGGTTCAGCAGCAGCTGCTCCATCTGCGCGAGCAGCTCGTCCGCTTCGTCGAAAAAGGTCTGGTAGAACTGAGTGATGTCGAGAGTCATGCCCGGTCACCGGTTGAAATCGTCGCGTTCATGTCAGGAGGCAGCCGGCTCGGACAGCGTGGCGACCAGGTCGACCAGCACGCCCGGGTCGATCGGCTTTTCGATCCAGCCGGTCGCACCCGCGTCGCGTGCGGCGTCCTTGAACGCGTCGCTGCCTTCGGTCGTCAGGATAAGGATCGGCGTGTCCGCGTACGCGGTCAGCTTGCGCAGCGCGGCGATCACCTCGAGCCCGCTCTTGCGCGGCATGTTCTGGTCGGTCAGGACCAGGTCGTACGGCGTCGTCGCCGCCATGTCGAAGCCGGCTTCGCCGTCCGGCGCCACCGTCACGTCGTAGCCGGCCTGCGCCAGCGTGGCCTGCAGCAGCGCACGCATGGTCGCGGAGTCGTCGATGGCGAGAATGGTTCGGATCATGTCTGTCTCGGAAACGTCAGGGTTTCGGCGCCACGGCGACGGCGCTCGCCACGACCGGGCGCGCCGCCGGCGTCGGGCCGCCGAGCTGCTGCGCGAGCAGCTTCGAGCCGGCCGCGTCGGCGGACAGCGTCGTCGTCGTCGCGTCGTCGCGCATCAGCGCTTCTTCGGATTTGCGATTCAGCACGATCACGCTGATCCGGCGGTTTTCCGGATCGAGCGGATCGGCCTTGTTCAGGTTCTGCGTCGACGCGAGGCCCAGCACGCGCAGCACTTTCGCCTCGTCCATGCCGCCGGAGATCAGCTCGCGGCGCGATGCGTTCGCGCGATCGGCCGACAGCTCCCAGTTGCTGTAGCCGCCCTCGCCGCCCGCGTACGGCACGGCGTCGGTGTGGCCCTGGACGATGATCCGGTTCGGCACGTCGTTCAGCGTCTTGCCGATCTCGCGCAGGATGTCGCGCATGTACGGCTCGACGTGGTCGCTCGACATCGCGAACATCGGCCGCTTCTGCGAATCGACGATCTCGATGCGCAGCCCCATCAGCGTCGAATCGATGCGGATCTGCTGCTTGAACTGGCGCAGCGTCGGATTGGCCTCGATCGCGGCCATCAGCTTGATCTGCAGGTCGTGCAGGCGCGTCTGCTCGAGCCGGTCCTGTGCGCCCTCCGCCTGCGACCGCGAATGCTCGTCGCCCGCCTTCGCGAGGCGCTCGGCGAGCGACGTCGTGCCGTCGGTGCGGCGCAGCGTGCCGGCATCCGTGCTCGACAGGTCGCGGCCGCCGCCGTTGATGATGCTGGAATCCTGCGAGCTGCGGTCGCCGCTGCCGAGAATCGCGGCCTTCAGCGGCATGTTGAAATATTCGGCGATCCCCTTCAGCTGCACCGGCGTGACCGAGCTCAGCAGCCACATCAGCAGGAAGAACGCCATCATCGCGGTCATGAAGTCCGCGTACGCGAGCTTCCATGCGCCGCCGTGGTGGCCCTTCTTCGCCGGGGCCACCCGCTTGACGACGATCGCGCGATCCTTGCTCTTGCTCATCGTTCGCTCCGCCTCACTTGGCCTTCACGCGGCGCACGTGCTCTTCGAGCTCGGAGAACGACGGACGCTCGGTCGAGAACAGCACCTTGCGGCCGAACTCGACCGCGATCGCCGGCGCATAGCCGTTCAGCGTCGCGAGGATCGTCACCTTGATGCACTGGAACATCTTGGTCGACTCGGCCACCCGCTGCTCCGCGAGGCTCGCGAGCGGCCCGATCAGCCCGTACGACAGCAGGATCCCGAGGAACGTGCCGACCAGCGCCTGCGCGATCATCGCGCCGAGCACCGCGGGCGGCTTGTCGGCCGACGCCATCGTGTGCACGACGCCCATCACGGCCGCGACGATCCCGAACGCCGGCATCGCGTCGCCGACGCGCATCAGCGCGTGCGCGGGGCCTTCGCCTTCCGTGTGGTGCGTCTCGATCTCCTCGTCCATCAGGCTTTCGATCTCGAACGCGTTCATGTTGCCGCCCACCATCAGGCGCAGGTAGTCGGTCAGGAATTCGACGATGTGGTGATCGGCGAGGATCTTCGGGTATTGCGTGAAGATCGGGCTCTTTTCCGGATCGTCGATGTCGGCCTCGAGCGTCAGCGTGCCCTCCTTGCGTGCCTTCGCGAGCAGCACGTAAAGAAGCGCCATCAGCTCCATATACACGTCCTTCGTGTATTTCGAGCCCTTGAAGAGCGTCGGCAGCACGCGCAGCGTGGCCTTGATGGTCTTGCCGCCGTTGCCGAGGATGAACGCGCCGACGCCGGCGCCCACGATCATCAGGATCTCGATGGGCTGGATCAGCGCGCCCAGATGCCCGCCTGCCAGCGCATAACCGCCGAAGACGGACAACAGCGTCACGAGTGTTCCCACGATAATCAGCACTGCCTGTCCCTCACGAAAGACCGGCGGGAAGACCGCCGTTAAACAGGTTTACGGCAGTCGGCAGGAAAACTTTCGCGGCCGCCCGGCGGCAGCCCGACGGTGTTTACCAGCAATGCGTGGACGATTCGCACGGCGCGCGGACGTCGCTCGCGGCCCGCCCGGCCGAGCTCAGGCCACGGCGGCGGCCAGTTCGGCGCGCGCGGCGGCGGCCTTGCGGGTCTTGCCGGCGCGCGACGGCGGCTGGCACAGGCCGCACACGAAACCTTGATGCGGATCATGCGCATGGGCGACGAAGTGGCCGCCGCAGCGCGTGCACGGCGTCATCTGCAGCATCCCCGAATCGAAGAAGCGCACCAGCGTCCACGCCCGCGTGAGGCTCAGCGCGGCCTCGTCGCCGGACAGGTTCACGTGCTCCAGATACAGCCGGTACGCCTTCACGATCGACTGGATCGGGTCGCAGCGGCCGTGGTCCTGCATGAACCGATACATGTTGTAGAACAGCGACGAGTGGATGTTCGGCTGCCACGTCATGAACCAGTCGGTCGAGAACGGCAGCATCCCCTTCGGCGGCGATACGCCCTTCAGTTCCTTGTACAGCTTGATCAGACGGTCCCGCGACAGGCTCGTCTCCGCCTCCAGCAGCTGCAGCCGGGCGCCCAGTTCGATGAGTTCGATGGCGAGGGTGATTTCCTTCACCTCGATCACGACGCTTTTGCTTGCCATGGTGATAACCGTCCGCTTGACGTTATGCGAATGAATGGCCAATACGCTGCCGGCCGGCGCGGCACGCCGGGACACACGCAAGGCGGGATGGATCAGCGGACGCCTTCGACCTGCTGCCCGGCCATCAGGATGGCCGAGTGGGCGTGCGCGACGACATCGCTGCGGCCCTTGTCGGCGAGCGACGACAGCAGCGCGTGATCATCGAAGCGGAAGCGGCACAGCATCTGGTTCGACGCGGCCAGCTTCACGGTCTGGGCGAGCGTGAGGTTGGCGAGCACGTCGGCGAGTTCCTGGGAAATGCCCATGCGAAACATGCCCATCGCCTTGTCTTCCCGCAGCAGTCGCTGCGCGAGGAGGAGGTACGACAGGTTGACCTCTTTGATCTCACTGAGCATTTCACTGGTAGCGCTCATGATTCCCCCGTTAAAAAGCTGTGCTTTGGCCATTCATGTTATGAAAACGTTTGCTCGATCAGCGCGCACTGGGCGCTCAGTCGGCTCGTTTATAGTCTTACAGGGCGAATTTTGGCCAAACGGGATTTATGTCGGTATCAGCGAAGTGGCGTATGCCATGCAGGATTTGTCTGTAAACCGTGTAGGAATTTTTCCGACAAGGCGAATTGAAAGGAGCCATCGGGAAAACGGGTTGCAACGCGGATTCGGTTGCGAAAGGGTCCGATCGCCGTCGCGCCGGTGGCGTAAGGCTTGCCGGCAGGGCGCCGGCAATCGGATCGGTAAAAATTATAGTGGTTTTTCACGATAGCGCAACAATAGTTATGGCTGTCGCGATTCGCGATTCCGTGCCCTTTTTGTCGGGGTTTTCGCGTATTTCATCGTGTAACAAGCCTTAAGTGTTTGAAAAAACACTCGAACCCCTCCGGGCGATATCGATAATGGACTCCAATGGGCGGCGGCGCGAGCCGTGCCGGCCCGCCCCGCAGCTTGCCGTCCGGCGCTCCGCGCACCCCGCCCAGGGCCCGGCCACGTATCGCGAACCGCGTGCGTCGGCAAGTTCCGCAACCTTGTAAGGGATCCGCATCGGCGCCGTCGCGCGCTCGGATCGACACAGGAGAAACCCCCATGCGAATTGCCCAGATCGCGCCGCTTTACGAAGCCGTTCCGCCGAAACTCTACGGCGGCACCGAGCGAGTCGTGTCCTACCTCACCGAGGCGCTCGTCGAACTCGGCCACGACGTGACGCTGTTCGCCAGCGGCGACTCCGTCACGTCGGCCCGTCTCGAGGCGGCGTGGCCGCGCGCGCTGCGGCTCGACCCGTCGGTCCGCGATTCGATGGCGCCCCACATGCGGCTCCTCGAGCAGGTCGCGCGGGTCGCGCACGAATTCGACGTGCTGCACTTTCACCTCGACTACCTGCCGTTCCCGCTGATGTCGCGCCTCGACACGCCCTACGTGACGACGCTGCACGGCCGTCTCGACCTGCCGGAGCTGCAGCCGGTGTTCGACGCGTTCCCGGATTCGCCGGTCGTGTCGATCTCGAACAACCAGCGCAAGCCGCTGCCGCAGGCCGCGTGGGCCGGCACCGTGTACCACGGGCTGCCCGACACGCTGCTCACGCCGCAGCCGGACGTGAAGCCCGAATACCTCGCGTTCCTCGGCCGGATCTGTCCCGAAAAGCGTGTCGACACCGCGATCCGGATCGCCGCGCAAAGCGGGCTGCCGCTGAAGATCGCCGCGAAGGTCGACAAGGCCGACGCCGACTACTTCAAGGAAGTGATCGAGCCGCTGCTCGGCCAGGCGCATGTCGAATTCATCGGCGAGATCAACGAAGCGCAAAAGCCCGCGTTCCTGTCCGGCGCGAAGGCGCTGCTGTTCCCGATCGACTGGCCGGAGCCGTTCGGCCTGGTGATGATCGAGGCGATGGCCTGCGGCACGCCGGTCGTCGCGTTCAACCGCGGCTCGGTGCCGGAAGTGATCGAGGACGGCGTGACCGGCTTCATCGTCGAGGACGTGCAGGGCGCGGTCGGCGCGCTGCACCGGATCGACAGTCTGTCGCGCACCGCGATCCGCGCGCGTTTCGACACGCGCTTCAGCTCGAAGGCGATGGCGCAGCGCTACGTCGAGACCTACGAATCGCTTTGCGCGGCCACCAAGCAACCGGCATTGCGCCGGGTCGCGGGCGCCTGACACGGAAATCCGCGCGGAAATCGGCGGTAAATCCGCGCGGAAATCGGCGCGCAAAAACAAAGAGCCGCATCGTCGATGCGGCTCTTTGTTTTTGGCTTTCCGTCACTCGATCAGGAAACGATCGCGGTTTTTGCCGACGATCCAATTCGGCGGCTTGCCGCGCCCGCTCCAGGTTGCACCCGACTTCGGATCGCGGTATTTCGGCGGCAGCGGCGCCTTCTTCGGCGGACGCCCGCGCCGCGCTCGCTCCGCGAAGCCCAGATCCTGGGCCGTCAGGCCATATTCGGCAATCATGCGCTGGACATCGGCGATCACCGCCGCCACTTCCTGGCGCCGCACGTCGTCCGCCTGGGCTTGCAGATCGGCGATCTGCGCCTTGAGTTTCGCGTATTGAGACATTTTTCGACTCCCCTTTTCGATGATGCGGCCCCGGCGAATCCAGCCGGGACACCAACATCCGTTACGTCATCCGCACTGCCGCCCTGCCCTTCGAAATTAATGCTGCCATCTTTAACCGAATCGCCTATATCGAGAATGCGGACTTATTCTAATAAAAGGCATTCGCCAGCCATTCAAATTTAACAATCGTTTACCCTCCCGGGCCCGATTCATTTCCTATAATCCAGACCAATTCCCGGTAGCGCAATAAATCCGTTGCGTCGCCCCGGGTCTTCAACCCACCTGGACGAGGTCCTTACATGAATCTTTCTCAGCGTCTCGCTGCAGAGGTATTCGGCACGTTCTGGCTGGTGCTCGGCGGGTGCGGAAGCGCCGTGCTGGCCGCCGCCTTTCCGGGCCTCGGCATCGGCTTCGCCGGCGTCGCACTCGCCTTCGGCCTGACCGTGCTGACGATGGCATTCGCAATCGGCCACATCTCGGGTTGCCACCTGAATCCGGCGGTCAGCGTCGGCCTGACGGTCGCCGGCCGCTTCCCGGCACGCGATCTCGCGCCGTACATCGTCGCGCAGGTCGTCGGCGCGACGCTCGGCGCGTTCGTCCTGTACCTGATCGCAACCGGCAAGCCGGGTTTCGACGTGGTCGGCAGCGGCTTTGCGACGAACGGCTTCGGCGATCGCTCGCCCGGCCACTACTCGCTCGCCGCGGCGTTCATCTGCGAGGTCGTGATGACGGGCTTCTTCCTGTTCGTGATCCTCGGCGCGACCGACAAGCGCGCGCCGGCCGGCTTCGCGCCGATCGCGATCGGGCTGTGCCTGACGCTGATTCACCTGATCTCGATTCCGGTCACCAACACGTCGGTGAACCCGGCGCGCTCGACCGGCCCGGCGCTGTTCGTCGGCGGCGACGCGATCGGCCAGCTCTGGCTGTTCTGGATCGCGCCGCTGATCGGCGCGGCACTCGCCGGGATCATCTATCCGCTGGTCGCCGGGCGTGACGACGCCGTCGGCCTGCTGCCCGCATCCGCTCGCACAAGCGAATAAAACACTACGGGGTCAAGCGAGCAGAGCAGCGAGCCTCACGCTGTCGAAGAACACGAGGCAGGCAATTTCGACGGGCGCCCCTGGCGCCCGTTTTTCATTTCCGCGCACGGAAACGGCGCCGGGGCGGATGCTCAGGACGCGACGACGTCGTCTTCGAGCGAGAACAGCGTGCGCAGGTGGCGGGCGACGCCCGCGTCGAAGTTGTTGCCGATCCGCGGGATGTGCGGCAGCCGCGCCACCAGGTCGGGGTTCGCGTTGTTCATCATGAACGCGTGACCGGCGGTTTCGAGCAGGTCGATGTCGTTCATGTTGTCGCCGAACGCGATGCAGTGGCCGGTATCGATGCCGAGCCGCGCGAGCACCGTGCGCAGCGCGCGCCCCTTCGACACGTTCGCGGTCATCACTTCGAGGCAGTCGGGCAGCGAGTACGTGACGTACAGCTTATCGCCGAACTGCACGCGCATCTGCTCGGCGACGACCGCCAGATCGGCCGGTTCGCCGATATACAGCACCTTCGCGATATCCGCGCCGTCGTGCGCGGCCATGTCGGTCACGTCGTACCGGAAGCCCGAATCCTGGTGGAATTCGAGCAGGTGCGGCGCGTCGCGGTCGATCAGCCAGCCGTCGTTGGTGAACAGGTTGACGATCACGCGGCCGTGCGCGCCGACAACTTCCGGCTGCACGAGGCGGCGCACGATCGCTGCGTCGACGTCCTGCGCGTGGATCCTCGTGTCGTCCGGCGCATGCACGCGCGCGCCGTTCGACGTGATCAGGTACGGCCGGATGCCGAGCACGTCGCGAATGCCGGCGACGTCCGCATAGTGGCGCCCCGTGGCGATCACGAACTGCACGCCGTCGCGGTCGAGCCGGCGCACGGTGTCGATCGTGTACGGGTCCAGCTGGTGGTCGCTGTTCAGCAGCGTACCGTCGAGATCGGTGGCGATGACTTTGTACATGGGACGGGAGAGCGGCGCGCGCGGCACGGAGGAAGCGTCATTCTAACGTCGTGCCCGGCGGCGCGCCGGGCGGTTGCCGGCCACGCGCCGCCCGGGGTGCCGCTGCGGCGCGGCATCCACCCCGCTCGCGCTCCGCTCAGCCGCCCTCCGTCGCCCGCAACGCCTGCAGCGCGAGCCGCAGCGCGCCATGCGCCGAATCGTCGAGCGGCGCGCGCAGCCGGGCGGCGTGCCGCGCCGGCACGGCCGGCGCGAGCGCGTCCGCCAGCCCGCCGCACAGCGCGACCGGCAGCGCCTGCCGAGGATCGAGCGCGTCGATCATCTTGCCGATCTCGTCGCCGGCCTGCGCGATCAGCGCGCTCGCGACCGGATGCGTGCGGTGCGCGAACACGATCGGCGCGAGACGCGCGTAGATCGTCTGATTCGCGTCGCATGACCACTGGACGAGCGCGTCGCGATCCGGCGCGCCGGTTTCCGCGAGCAGGGCCGTGGCGAACGCGTCGCGCGGCACGCGGCCGTCGAGCGCCTGTTGCGCATAGGCGAGCGCGCGCACGCCGAGCCACGCGCCGCTCGCCTCGTCGCCGGACGGAAAGCCGAAACCGCCCGCGATCCGGCACGCGCCGCCCGCATCGAGCGCCGCCGCGATGCTGCCGGTGCCGAGCGCGACGATGAGCCCCGGCGCGCCGCCATGCGCGCCGACGACGGTCGTATACGCGTCGCTCTCGATCGCGAGCGCGCCGAGCGGCGCCTGCGCGCGGAATGCGGCGAGCCACGCCGCGTTGTTGACGCCCGCGAGCCCGCAGCCAAGCGCGCACTGCGACCAGTCGAACGCGAGACCGGCGTGCGTGAACGCGTCCGCGCACGCCGCGCCGATCGACGCCCATGCGCGCTCGATGCCGAGACCGAGCCCCGACGGGCCGCCGCGCCCCTGCGCGAGCTCGCGCCCGTGCCGGTCGGCCAGCACCGCGCGCGTGCCCGTGCCGCCGCCGTCGATGCCGATCGCAAAAAGTAATGCCGCCATGCCTTCATCCCGCTGATTCGAACAGGCGCCAAGCTTAACCGGATCGGCGCCGCGCGCCCATCTGCCGTTCGGCCGGCTATCCCGCCAAAAGGGCTTCCGCTATGCTGGCGCGATCGAATCGATACTGAAAACGAGGCAGACGATGTCGCAGCGGTGCAACTGGGTGAAGACGGAAGCGGACGCTCACTACCACGATACCGAGTGGGGCGTGCCGTCGCACGACGATCGCCACCTGTTCGAAATGCTGATCCTGGAAGGCGCGCAGGCCGGGCTGTCGTGGTCGACGATCCTGAACAAGCGCGCGGGCTATCGCGAAGCGTTCGCCGATTTCGACGTCGATGCCGTCGCGCGCTTCACGCCCAAGCGCATCGAGAAATTGCTGGAGAACCCGGGCATCGTGCGCAACCGCGCGAAGGTCGAATCGGCGGTGACCAACGCGCGCGCGGTGCAGCGCATTCGCGAAGAGCATGGGTCGCTCGCCGCGTTCCTGTGGTCGTTCGTCGGCGACACGCCGATCCAGAATGCGTGGCAGTCGTACCGCGACGCGCCCGCGTCGACCGGGCAGTCCGACGCGCTCAGCAAGGCGTTGAAGGCGTACGGCTGCAAGTTCGTCGGCTCGACGATCTGCTATGCGCTGATGCAGGCAACCGGCATGGTCAACGATCACGAAGCCGGCTGCCCGTGCCACGCGCAGTGCGCGGCGCTCGGCGGCAAGCAGCCGGCACGTCGGCGCAAGGCGAGCTGACGGCGCAGGCGCAAACGTGGCGCCGGCGCTGCCCCGCGGCGGGTGCGCCGTCCGCGTGCTGCTTGCTGGTTGCCGCTTGCCGCCTAACCCTTACCGCGCGGCGCGCGACGACGACGTCGCCGGCACGACCGGCCGCGCGCTCCGCGCGGCCCGCGCGCGTGCGCTGCGCTTCTTCACCCAGATGCAGACGCCCGTCACGCTCAGCATCGCGATCACGATGCCGAGCACGCTCACGACCGCCCGTCCGGCGACCCCGGCGATCCGCCCCGAGTGCAGCGGAAACTGCGCCTGCATGAACAGGTCGCCGGCCGAACCGCGGCCCGGCACCTGCGCCGCGATGGGCTTGCCGGTCACCGCATTCCAGTACAGCCACGCATTGCCGAGCCCGACGTCGCCATGGTCGTTGCCCGGCGTGAAGAACCCGACCGCATAGGCATTCATCGCCGGCGCGAACAGCAGCGCGCCCGGCGGCGCGGCGAAACCCGCGTCGCGGCCGGCCGAGCGTGCGATCTCGACGATCCGTTCGCGCGGCAGCGCCTGGCTGCCCGGCCGGGCCGGCGGGAAATGTTCGGGATTCGTATACGGCGTTTCGGCGAGCGGCGAAACCAGCGACACCAGCGGGCGTACGACCGGAACGGCGAGGTTCATCGAGATCGACGTGACCGCGACGACGAGCAGCAGCCCCCACACCCACACGCCGCCCGAGCGGTGCAGGTCGAACACGAGCGGGTAGCCGCCGCGCCGCACGCGGAACGCGAACGACTTGCGCCAGCTTTTCAGGTTCGGAAACGCGAGCACGAGCGCGATCAGGCTGTCGATCGCCCACACGATGCCGACGACGCCCATCACCCAGAACCCGAAATTGATCCCGCCGTACACGGGCAGGAACAGCGAGTAGTGCAGCCGGTAGATGAACGGCATCAGGTCGAGCCGTGCGAGCGACAGTGCGCCCCATTCGCGGCGGCCCTGCACCGCGCCGGTCGCGGGATCGACGGCGATCTGGCTGAAACCGAGTGGGTACGGCCGGCCGGTCGCCGGATCGGTACGCGACATCACGCCCGCCTGCAGCGTGTGTCCCGGTTCGACCGCGAGCGGCAGATAGGTCACCTGCACGCGCGGATCGGCGGCCTCGATGCGCGCCGCGAGTTCGAGCGGCGCAAGCGGCGCCGCGCCGCTGCGCGCGGTATAGAAATCCGGGTTCAGCGCCGCGTCGAGCTCATGGTCCCACGCAATCAGCGCGCCGGTGAGCCCCGCGACGAACAGGAACAGCGCGATGGCGAGCCCGAACCAGCGGTGCAGGCGCACGAGAAACGGTCGCAGGAACGCATTCATCGCGTGCGCAGCGAAAGTAAAGCGGGCCGGCACGCGCGGCGGCCCCGATTCGACGGGATGCAGTCCATTGGATGTCGGGCGCCGCGCGGCGATCGTCCGGCCCGATCAGGCGAGGCCGGATGCCGTTGTACGCGGCATGGAATTGTTGCGCGGTCGGCGGGTGTTGATACGATCCGCGACATTCTATACCAATGAGAATGATTCTTACTTGCGTTTTTACGCAAGCACGGGCACGCGTGCGGGAGCGCGACAGCCGGCTGCCGGACAGTCGGCGGAAACCGACCCACGGCAACGATCCCGGGGTTTCCCGGCCCGCAAAAGCAAAACGGCGGAGCGGCCTCTTTCGAGGCACACTCCGCCGTTTCGCGGCGAACCGTCAGATGCTCTTAGTGGAGCTTCTTCGGCAGCATCTGGCTGCGCAGGCGCTTGTGCAGGCGCTTGACGGCTGCTGCCTTCTTGCGCTTGCGGACTGCGGTCGGCTTTTCGTAAGACTGGCGCTCACGCAGTTCAGCGATCAGGCCATTTTTTTCGATAGCGCGACGAAAGCGGCGAATCGCCACTTCGAACGGCTCGTTTTCTTTCAGAAGAATCGTCGTCATGTCGTTCCTAAATTGCTTAAACGGTCAAAAACGTAGCGGCCAAGCGCCACGCACCGGCCATCCGAGCGTCCCCACAACAGGCGAAACGAGCGGAAATACGGCCTCGGAGGCCGGAAAAGAGAGGCGGAAAGCACCGCGAGTACGCTTCACAACCGCGTGCAGCGCCGCGTTTGACTGCCAGCAGACATGCCGAAACCGGCAAAGGCGTGACAGAAAATCTCAATTCAGCCCGCCATGATAGCAGGGAATCACAGACAAAACCACCCTTTTGTCGGTCGCGGGCAAACGTTCCGCCCAACCGCGCGATTCTCGCGCCACGGCCGCCACGCCGCCCGCCATGCCCCATGCGCCTTCCCGGCGAAACCGATCCTTCGGTCCCGAATTTCCTCAAACATCCCGCTAAAGTTTTCGCCGGGTGCCGCCGTCAACCAGGAAAGGCGGGCAGCGCCAGACGCAAAAAAGCGCCACGCCGAAATCAGAACCTGTCTGTATCTCAGGCATTTTCCAAAACGAGGAAGCAAATGCTGAACATCAACACCAACATCCTTTCGCTGACGACGCAGACGAATCTGTCGGGCTCGCAAAGCGCACTGTCGCAAGCAATCAACCGCCTGTCGTCGGGCAAGCGCATCAACACCGCTGCTGACGATGCAGCAGGCCTGGCGATCTCGACGTCGCAAACGGCGGCAATCAATGCGCTGACGCAAGGTGTTGCAAACGCGAACAACGGCATCTCGATGATCCAGACCGCCAACGGCGCGCTGCAATCGACGGTCGACAACCTGCAGCGTATCCGTACGCTGGCGCAACAAGCAGGCGACGGCTCGCTGGATTCGAGCGCCCGCGCGAACCTGCAAGCTGAAGTGACGACGCGTCTCAGCGAAATCGACCGTGTCGCATCGCAAACGACGTTCAACAGCCAGACCATCCTGGGCGGCGCCGGCAGCGTCACGTTCCAGATCGGCGCAGCAGCGAACCAGGTCGTTACCGTCGACTTCGGCACGGCGAACTGGAACAGCACGGGCATGAGCGTGAACAGCCTGAGCGTCGCCACCCAGTCGGGCGCGCAATCGGCGATCACGGCGATCGACGCGGCACTGAAGCAAGTCAACACGTTCCAGGCAACGCTGGGCGCAGCACAGAACACGTTCCAGGCTGCGATCTCGACGACGCAAACCCAGGCAACCAACATGACCGCCGCTCGCTCGCAGATCACCGACGCGGACTTCGCGACGGAAACGGCGAACCTGAGCAAGGCGCAAGTGCTGCAGCAAGCTGGTATCTCGGTTCTGGCGCAAGCGAACTCGCTGCCGCAGCAAGTCCTGAAGCTCCTCGGCTAATCGAGCAGCACCCGCGGCGGGCCACGTGCCCGCCCGCCTCCGGGCACGGCGGCGTCGCCATGCGACGCATCGCGACGCCGCCGAAACCGCCCGGACCGGAATTCTCCAGGGAGGCACGCCTCCCTCTTTGCATTGAACCGCGGCGCCCCGCCGCATCGCGCACGTTGATTGCGCGGACGACCGGAGCAACGGCATGGCCACCACCCCCGTCAGCAGCACGGACATCAGCACCATCCTGGCGAATGCAGGTCAATCGATCATCAGCGGCGCGACCAATTCGACGCTCGACGTCAATACGCTCGTCACGACGCTGGTGAACGCGAAGACGGCCGGGCAATTGCAGGCCCTGCAGACCCGACAGACGAACGACAATACGCAGCTGTCCGCGATCGGCCAGCTGAAGGGCGCGCTGTCCGCGCTGCAGACCGCGCTCACCGGCCTCTCGGACGGCACCGCGCTCGGCAGCCTGGCCGCGACGGCGAGCGGCACGGGCATCGCGACGACGATCAAGAGCGGCAGCGGCGCGGTGGCCGGTTCGTATTCGGTCAATGTCACGCAGCTCGCGACCGCCAACAAACTGTCGTCGGCCGGCGTGACGTCGGCGGACACGATCTCGGCCGGCTCGCTGAGCATCACGTTCGGCAGCAATCCCGCGTTCAACGTCAACGTGGCGGCCGGCGCGTCGCTGTCCGACATCGCGTCGTCGATCAACTCCGCGTCCGGCAATGCCGGCGTCACCGCGTCGGTCATCACCGGTTCGGACGGCCAGCATCTCGTGATGCAGTCGAATGCCACCGGCGCGGCCAACACGATCTCGATCACGGGCACCGGCGTCAATTCGAAACTGACGTCGGGGTACACGACGGTCACGCCGGCCGCCGACGCGAAGCTGACGATCGACGGCACGCCGGTGTCGAGCGCGTCGAACAACGTGTCGGGCGCGCTGACGGGCGTCACGCTGGCGCTGTCGCAAGCCGCGGTCGGCACGACGCAAACCGTCACGCTGTCGCAGGACACGGCCGCGGCGACGACCGCGATCAACAATTTCGCGACCGCGTATACCAACTTCGTGAATACCGCGAAATCGCTGTCGAGCTACGACGCGACGGCGAAGACCGCCGGCCCGCTGCTCGGCGACGCGATGCTGAACACGATCAGGAGCACGCTCGCGACGACGCTCAGCAGCGGCGTCACGACGGGCGGCACGACCTATGCGCTCGGCAGCATCGGCATCAACGTGGACTCGACCGGCGCGATGTCGGTCGACACCGCCGCGCTGACCACCGCGCTCAAGTCGAACGGTTCCGCGGTGACGGCGATCTTCAACCAGACGAACGGCATCGCCCAGGCGCTCAATGCGAACATCAACTCGTACACGCAGACGTCCGGCCTGATCGACCAGCGCACCAACGCGATCAACGCCGATCTGAAGAGTGTGCAGGGTCAGGCGACGCAGCTGCAGAGCTACTCGGACCAGTTGACCAAGCAATACAATGCGCAGTTCACCGCGCTGAACACGCTGATGGCGACGATGGCGAACAACACCCGCTACCTGACCCAGCTGTTCGGCGGCCAGAACAGCGCCGGCGCGATGGCCAACAACAAGTAAGCCTCGGCCGCCCCCCTTCGGAGCAGAACCATGACGAACGACACCCTGTCCCGCGCCTTCGACCTGACCCGTGCCATGCAGTCGGCGGCGGACGCACGCGACTGGGTGCGCGTCGCGGCACTCGTCGACGAACGCTCGCCGCTGCTGATGAACCTGTCCGGCGAGCAGACCCCGGACGTGCTGGACCAGGTGCGGCAGATCATGGCGATCGACGCGTCGATCACCGAGCATGCGCAGACGGACCGAGACCGCCTGGCTGCGGAATTTGCACAGTCCCGGGAGCGGATCAAGGCCGCGAGCCAGTACCAGAAAGCCGGCATGCTGTGACCGGCCGGGCGTGTCACCCGCCGCGCACGTCGAATTAAAAGACGCCGCCAGTCGAGCGGTCCGTTGTCGCCGTACCGTCGAGCCGCTTCAATGCGGCTTTTTTTTCGCCTGCAGGCGGGAACGCGAGCCTGATCGCACCGGCTACGCCCGCGTCGCCCGCTCGACGGCCGCGTCGATCATCTCGGGCGGCCGGCCCGACGATGCGCGAGCGCGGCTTCCTGCCGTGGCGCGATCCCGCTCGTCACGCGTCCCGGGGCGCCGTCTCGCCGGACGCGTAGCAGGCCCACATGCCGTGCAGCGCATCCTCGAGGTTGCGTGCGAAGCGCGACGCATCGCACAGCGGCGACGCCAGCGCCCGCTCGCGCAGCGTTGCACGCAGCGTCGCCAGCCCGTCGCGGTCGCGCGCGAACGCGACGGCCTTCGCGAGGTACGCATCCTCGTCTTCCGCGATCCAGTCGCCCATGCCCGCCGCGTGCAGCAGGCTCTCGCAAATATGCGTGACGAACCGGCTGCCCTTCATCCCGAGCACCGGCACGCCCATCCACAGCGCTTCGGCCGTGGTCGTGCCGCCCGGGTACGGGAACGGGCTCAGCGCGATGTCGATGCGGTTATACGCGGCGAAGTACGCCGCACGCGGCGAACCGCCTTCGAGAATCAGCCGATCCGCGCCGATGCCGTGCCGCGCGAAGCGGTCGAGCGTCGCCCGGTTCACGTCGCCGGCGCCGAGCTCATGGGCCTTCAGCAGCAGGCGTGCGTCCGGCAGGGCGTGCAGGATGCGCGACCACAGCGCGACGACCTCGTCGCTGATCTTGATCAGCTTGCCGAAGCAGCCGAACGTGACGCCGCCATGAGCCGCCATCGGCAGCGGGCCGACCGCGACATCGTACGGCGGCGGCGTGAAGCACAGGTAGCTGTCCGGCAGCCGCCACGGCCGCTCGGTGAAGTGATGCGCCTCGTCGGCCGGTAGCGTATGCGCATCGCCGATGAAATAGTCGATCGCGCGGCAACCGGTCGTCGCGAAGAAACCGAGCCAGCTCGCCTGCACCGGCGCGGGCTTGTGCCCGAAGATCGGCAGGCCGCTCCAGTTGGTGTGGCCTGCCATATCGATCAGGATGTCGATGCCGTCGTCGCGAATCAGTTGCGCGGCCTCCTCGCGGCCCAGGCTGACCAGCTTCTTCCAGCTCGCGAAGTTCGGCCTGAGCCGCGCGGTCACGTCGTCCTCGCCGACGAAGGTCACATAGGCATGCGGCTCGATGCGCGACCGGTCGATCCGCGCGAGCACGCTTTCAAGGAAGATGCCGACCGGGTGCTGCCGCAGGTCGCCCGACACGAAGCCGACGCGCAGCGGCCGCCCCTGCGCCTGCGCGACGCGCTGCGCGCGGTCGTGCTCGAACGGGTGCGCGTCGCGCTCGAGATGCTCGCCGTAGCGGCGCGCTTCGGCGACCCACTCCTGCGGCTCGAACGCGGGTGAGCTCGACATGTTGAACAGCATCCGCGAGTACGCGCGATGCAGGTCGTGCCGGATCGCCGAGCGGAACGCATCCAGCGCGCCGGCGAGATCCCCTTTCGCCCACAGGATGTCGCCGAGCGTCATCTGGACCTTCAGCGGATCGATGCCGAGCGCCCTCGCGATCTCGGTGTGCTTCATCGCCTCGTCGAGCTTCTCGAGCCGAAACAGCGCGGCGGCGAGGTTGTGATGCGCGTCGGCATCGTCCGGGTTCAGGTCGATCGCATGCCGGTGGCTCAACTCCGCGGCGGCCAGCAAGTTGAGGTTGTGATACGCGAAGCCCAGGAAGTTGTATGCGTCGGCCAGTTCGGGATCGAGCTCGATCGCACGCCGGCACACCTGCACCGCCTGCCCGTATTCGCCCTGCTGGTTGCGCAAATCGCCGAGCCACGCCCATGCCTGTGCATGCGCGGGGTCGATCGCGACCGCCTGCTCGAGCAGTTCGAGCGCCTTGTCGAAATCGCCGATGCGCTGCAGCAACCTTGCCAGCACGCAGTGCGCATCTGCGTCGCCCGGATCGAGCCCTTCGCGCGCATGGTCGATCGCGCCGTGCAGATCACCGGCCGCGCGCAGCGTCGCGCTCAGCCCCCGGTGCGCGACACGGAAGCCCGGTTGCAGCGCGATGGCGCGACGATAGGCATCCACGGCATCATCGAATTTCTCCTGCGCATGCAGCGCGTTGCCGAGATTGCAGTACGCATCCGCGTACCGCGGCTGGTGCGCGACGGCCTTGGCGTAGCTCGCGGCCGCCGCTTCGTGCTCGCCCAGGTCCTGCAGCGCGTTGCCGAGATTGTTGTACGCCTCCGCATAACCGGGGCGCAGCTCGATCGCGCGCGCGCAGCTCTGCATCGCGGCCGCCGGCTCGCGAGCGTCGCGCAACGCGTTGCCGAGGTTGTTGTGCGCCTCCGGATAGTCCGGTCGCAGCCCCACCGCGCGCCGGTAGTGCACGATCGCGTCGTCGAGCCGGCCGCTTTCGCGCAGCATGTTGCCCAGGTTGTTGAAGTACGACGCATCCGGCCGCGCGACGAGCGATTGCTCCATCAGCGCGAGCCCCGCGTCGTACTGCTTCAGCTGGCACGCGAGCAGCCCGAGGAAATGCAGCGCATCCGGCTGGCCCGGCTGCGCAGTGAGGATCGCGTCGTACAGTGTCTTCGCTTCCGCGAGACGCCCCGCCTGATGATGCGCCAGCGCGGACTGCAGCGTGTCGTGGATATCGTTCATGCTTCGTGTTCCGAGTTCGTATAGCGTTGCCACATGCCGATGAACGCCGCTTCGAGATGCGCCGCGAACCGGCGCGCGTCGCACAACGGCGACGCGAGCAGCCGCGCGCGCAGCCCGGCGCGCAGCGTCGCGAGCTGCTCGCGATCGCGCACCGCCGCGATCGCCTTCGCGACGTAGGCGTCCTCGCCGTCAGCGACCCATTCGCCCATGCCCGCCGCATGCAGCACGCTTTCGCAGATGTGCGTGACGAACCGGCCGCCCTTCATCCCGAGCACCGGCACGCCCATCCACAGCGCTTCGGCCGTGGTCGTGCCGCCCGGGTACGGGAACGGGCTCAGCGCGACGTCGATGCGGTTATAGGCGCCGAAGTATTCCGCGCGCGGCGAACCGCCCTCGAGGATCAGCCGGTCCGCGTCGATGCCATGCCGCGCGAAGCGCGCGGCGGTCGCGTCGCGCACGCCCTCGCGACCGAGTTCGTGCGCCTTGAGCAGCAGCCGCGCGTTCGGCAGCGCATGCAGGATGCGCGACCACGCGCGCACGACGTCGTCGCCGATCTTCACGAGCTGGCCGAAGCAACCTAACGTCGGATGGCCGCTCGCCGCCATCGGCAGCGGGCCGACGTCGACGTCGCAGGCCGGCGGCGTGAAGCACAGGAAGCTGTCCGGCAGCCGCCACGGCTTCTCGACGAAGTGATGCGCTTCGGCGTCCGGCAGCGTGTAGCGGTCGCCGATGAAGTAGTCGATCGCGTCGCAGCCGGTCGACGCGAAGAAACCGAGCCAGCTCGCCTGCACCGGCGCGGGTTTCCAGCCGAACACGGGGAGTCCGCTCGATTGCGTATGGCCCGCGAGGTCGACGAGAACGTCGATTTCGTCGTCGTGAATCATCCGCGCGGCCAGGTCCGGACCCAGCGCGGCGATCGAGCGCCAGCCGTTCGCGTGCGGCTTCAGTTTCGCGGTGATCGCGTCCTCCTCGTCCGTGGTCACGTACACGCGCAGGTCGATGCGCGTGCGCTCGAGGTGCGCGAGCACGCTTTCCAGGAAGATGCCGACCGGGTGCAGGCGCAGGTCGCCGGACACGAAGCCGACGCGCAGCGGCCGCCCTTGCGCGCGCGCGGCCCGCTCGCGCGGATCGTGCGCATGGCGCGTCGAACGCGCGGCCAGGTGCCGGCCGTAGCGCCGCGCGTCGGCCAGGTAGTCGGCGGGGTTCACGCAAGCGGACGCCGCCGCGCTGAACAGCAGCCGGTTCAGCACGGTCGCCGCGACGTCGTCGGCGTCGTCGCGCACCAGCGCCAGCGCATCGCGATACGCGTGGACCGCGGCATCGACGTTGCCCTGCGCGCGCAGGATGTCGCCGAGATTGACGTGCATCAACACGGCCGGCGGACCGGCCTGCAACGCCTGCCGGCAATACACGAGCGCCTCGTCGAGCCGCTGCAGCTTCAACAGCACGACGGACAGGTTGTGGCACGCGCCGGCGTCCGCCGGATTGAGCGTGACGGCCGTGCGATGGCACGCTTGCGCATCCTCGAGCCGGTTCAGTCCGTGATACGCGTTGCCCGCGTGGTTATGTGCTTCAGCGAGGTTCGGCGCGAGCCGGATCGCGTCCTGCGCATGCGCGAGCGCTTCCGCGCAGCGCAGTTGCTTGTGACGCACGGCGCTCAGGTTCGCGTGGGCCATCGCCATCGACGCATCCAGCTCGATCGCGCGGCCGTAATGCGTGGCGGCGCCATCGAGGTCGCCCAGATCCTGCAGCGCATTGCCGAGGTTGTTGTACGCCTGCGCATAACCGGGGCGCAGCTCGATCGCGCGCGCGCAGCTCTGCATCGCGGCCGCCGGCTCGCGTGCGTCGCGCAACGCGTTGCCGAGGTTGTTGTGCGCCTCCGGATAGTCCGGCCGCAGCGCCACCGCGCGCCGATAGTGCGCAATCGCGTCGTCGAGCCGGCCGCTTTCGCGCAGCATGTTGCCCAGGTTGTTGAAGTACGACGCATCCGGCCGCGCGACGAGCGATTGCTCCATCAGCGCGAGCCCCGCGTCGTACTGCTTCAGCTGGCACGCGAGCAGCCCGAGGAAATGCAGCGCATCCGGCTGGCCCGGCTGCGCGGTGAGGATCGCGTCGTACAGCGTCTTCGCTTCCGCGAGACGCCCCGCCTGATGATGCGCGAGCGCCGCCTGCAATGCCTGTCCTGTTCCGTCCATCTCGTCTGCTTTGCTCATTAGGAATGCGGATCGTGTCCGAAGCCGATCCGCCTGCCGCCGTGTCCGATCATCACGACCGACGCCGCCATCCCATCGCGCGCCATCCCGACGACGGTGTCGCGCACGCGCCACCGGTCGGAATGACGATCACGTCGGCCGGCGCGGTGTTCGGCGCGAGGGCCGCCATGTTCCGCTTGCCGCCACCGTGGAAATGCCCACGCACGTCAAGTCGTAGGCGGCCTCACACGGATGCGACCGGCGCGGCTTCGACGTGCTGCGCCCACATGCCGTGCAGTGCGTCCTCAAAGTGGCGCGCGAAGCGGGGCGCGTCGCACAGCGGCGACGCGAGCACCTGCGCGCGCAGCGTCGTGCGCAGCGCCGCCAGCTCGGCCGGCTGGCCAACCTGCGCGACGGCCTTCGCGACATACGCGGCGTCGTCGGCCGCGATCCACTCGGGCAGCCGCGCCGAATGCAGCAGGCTCTCGGCGATGTGCGACAGGAAGCGCTCGCCGCGCCGGCACAGCACGGGCACGCCCATCCACAGCGCTTCGGCGGTCGTCGTGCCGCCCGGATACGGGAACGGGCTCAGCATCAGGTCGACACGCCGGTACGCGGCCAGGTATTCGGCGCGCGGCGAGCGGCCTTCGAGGATCAGGCGCTGCGCGCCGATGCCGTGCGCCGCGAAGCGCGCGGCAAGCGCCTGCTGCTCGCGCGGATCGTCGAGATGCTCGGCCTTCACGAACAGCTTTGCGCCCGTGACCGATTGCAGCACGCGCGACCAGACCGCGACGACGCGATCGGTGATCTTCGCGAGCTTGCCGAAATAGCCGAAGGTCGGATGGCCGTTCGCGAGCATCGGCAGCGCGCCGACGTCGACAGGCTCGGCCGGCGGCGTGAAGCACAGATAGCTGTCCGGCAGGTGCCACGGCCGCTCGGTGAAATGCGCGGCCTCGGCGGGCGGCAGCACGTGACGGTCGCCGATCACGTAGTCGATCGCGCCCACGCCGGTGCTCGCGAAATAACCGGGCCAGCTCGCCTGCAGCGGCGCCGGCTTCCACGCGAACAGCGGCAGGCGGTTGTAGACCGTGTGGCCCGCCGCGTCGAGCAGCACGTCGATGCGGTCCGCGCGGACACGCGCAGCCGCCGCTTCGTCGCTCAGGCCGGCGATGCTGGTCCATGTCGAGAAGGCCGGCTTGATGCGGGCGGTCACGTCGTCCTCGACGTCGCGCGTCGGGTACGCATGCATCTCGATCCGGTTCGCGTCGAGATGCTTCAGCATGCTCTCGATGAAATAGCCGACCGGATGCGCCTTCAGGTCGCCCGACACGATGCCGACCTTCAGCGGCCGCCCGACCCGGGGAGCCAGGTCGACGAGCCAGTCCGTCCACGGCTTCGCGCACCGCGTGACGAGTTCGTCGTAGCGCGCGGCCTCGGCGAGATAGGCGTCGTGGTCGAACGCTTCGCTGAAGTGGCTCGCGAACAGCAGGTTGCTGCGCGGCTCCGGCAGTTCGGGGCGCAGCGCGACCGCGTGCCGGTAAGCCTCGAGCGCGGCCGGAATCTCGTTCAGGTCGAACAGCGCATTCGCAACGTTGTTGTAGGCCTGGCCGTTGTCCGGCTTCAGCGCAATGGCCTGGCAGAACGCATCGACGGCCGCGCGCGCGTCGCCGGCGAGCCGCAGCGCGTTGCCGAGGTTGTTGTACGCATCGACGTAGTCGGGTCGCAGCTCGATTGCGAGACGGAAGCACTCGGCGGCGGCGGCGTGACGGTTGTCCGCCTGCATCACGTTGCCGAGGTTGTAGTAGTACATCGCGTCCGGCCGGATCTCGATCGCCGCCATGATCAGGTCGGATGCCTCCTGATAGCGCCCGTACTGATGGCCGATCAGGCCGAGGAGGTGAAGCGCGTCCGCGTGCCGGGGATCGGTGTCGAGGATCTGCCGGTACAGCGTCTCGGCCTCTTCCAGCCGGTCGGCCTGATGGTGCGCCAGCGCCTGTTCGATCGTGGCGGCGGCGGGGGAGGTGGGCATCATGAGCTTTGTCGTCCTGGTAGCCAATACGGGATTCGAATCGCGGCCGGCGCCGCTGCGTCGGCACACGCCTTCGCCCGCGGACGCACGCACCGACGGTCTCCGACGTGTCCGAATTCTCCACGCGCACGCCGCGTTCCAATTTGGCGAGCAGGTGCTGGAATTGGTCGCTATTCCCGCGACTGCAAGCCGCCCCCGCGGGCGCCCCGAATTCGCGCCGGACACGCGCGCATCCATCGAAATGCGGGGTGAAACCACCCGCTAATCCGACATTCGATCCTGGCGGCGCTCGCTAGACTTGATCGTAGAAAGATGTCCGACCTGCGACGCTCGGACGGTTGCGCATTCCGATGCCACCGTGCCGACACGCGCTCGTCCGGTCACACCCTTTGCGCCTGGAGCCCTGTGTATGCACGAATCAGCGATCATCACCAACGCAGATGGCGATCAGCTCGCGGCGCGCCGCGAACTGTTCGACCTGATGCAGACCTACCCCGCGACGCGCGAGGAACTGGAACGGTCGCTCGGCCTGTTCGTGCGCGGCTCGCTCCTCGCACGCATTCTCGCGACCTTCGAGATTTATCAAAAAATCGTGCCGCTGCCGGGCGCGATCCTCGATCTCGGCACGTGGCGCGGGCAGACCGCCGTGCTGTGCGAGAACTTCCGCGCGATTCTCGAGCCGCTGAACTTCCAGCGCCGGATCCACGCATTCGATACGTTCACGGGCTACACGGGCTTCGCCGAGCACGACACCCGCGACCGCAAGCTGTTCTCCGACGGCACGTACTCGCTGTCCGGCGAGTACGCCGACCTGCTGCGCAAGCTGCTGAACCTGCACGAGCGCAGCAACGCGATGGGACACGTGCATGACAAGCACCACGTGTGGGAAGGCGACTGCCGCGACACGCTGGCGGCGTTCGACGAAGCGCATCCCGGCGAGATGGTCGCGCTCGCGTGGTTCGACCTGAACGTGATCGAGCCGACCCGGCACGCGTTCGACGCGGTGATGGAGCGGCTGGTGCCCGGCGGCGTCGTCGCGTTCTGGCAGCTCACCCGCGGCGGCCAGCTGCCCGCGGAAGGCGTCCATTACCTGCGCGACCTGCTCGGCAACCGTCCGCACCAGATCCACAAGGCGGCGGCCTATCCGTCGCTCTGCTACCTGTCATTCCCCGAAGGTGGAGGCGCACGCAAATGAAAATCGCCATCCTCGGCAACGGCATTCTCGGCCTGATGACGGCCCGAGCATGGCAGCAGGCCGACGCGGGCGTCGAGCTCGTGATCGTCGGCCACGCGCATCGGCCCGGCTCGGCCACGCGCGCTGCGGCGGCGATGCTCAATTCGTTCACCGAGCTGGAAGGCGATTCGCTCGGCACGCCGATCGACCGCTTCAAGTTCGAGCTGAGCCGCGGCGCGACGGCGGCCTGGCCCGCCGTATTCGCTGAAATCTGCACGCCGGCGCGCGCGGTCGCGCACGGCTTCGGCACCTTCGTGCTGAACAACGCGGCGACCGACGCGCTCGACGACGAGAACTTCGCGGCCATGCAGCGGTTCTGCCGCGAATTCGAGGAGCCCTGCGAGGCGGTCGATCCGTCAGGCATCCCGAACTATCATCCGGACCCGCGCTATCGCGCGCTGAGGGCGGTCTTCCTGAAACGCGAAGGCTGGGTCAATCCCAAACAGTTTCTCGACGCGCTGACCGCGTCGGTTGCGCAAGCCGGCAACGTGCGCTTCATCGACGCCGAGGTCGAGCGGCTCGACACCGCGGCCGGACGCGTCACCGGGGCGCGCCTGTCCGATGGCAGCGTGCTCGGCGCGGACCGCTTCATCCTCTGCAACGGCGCCAACGTGACGCGCGTGCTGCAGGCGAGCCTGCCCGAGCTGCCGGTGCAGCGGATGTTCTACGGCATCGGCATGTCGATCGAACTGCAGAGCACGGAGAACGTGCACACGCACTGCGTGCGCACGACCAACCGCGGCCTCGCGTGCGGTGTGTATTCGGCGCCGTACGGGCCCGACCGGACCCTCGTCGGCGCCAGCAACTACATCAGCCCGGTGCCGCACGAGCACGGCCACGCCGGCAGCGCGTACACGCTGCTCAAGTCCGCGATGGACCAGATCAACACCCGCTTCTCGCGCGCGAACCTGGTCAACGTCAACGTCGGCTGGCGGCCGACGACGTCCGACCTGTATCCGCTGTTCGGCGAAACGAGCGTGCGCGACCTGTGGATTCTCGGCGGCACCAAGCGCGACGGCTTCCACCTGTCGCCGGTGCTGTGCCGCGATCTCGTCGCGGCGATGCGCGGCGAACCGATCGATCCGCGCTACGCGGAACTCGCGCCCGAACGCCCGCTGATCCGCAACATGACGCGCGAGGCGGCGATCGCGAAGACGGTACGCCATCAGATCAATGCCGCGTACCAGCACGACTTCGTGCCGGCGCGCAACCGCATGGTCGAACAGCTTCGGAACGCGATGCGCGCGGACCTGGAGGCGCTGCACGACAAGCTGGGCGCAACGGACTGGGGCATTCCGCCCGAGCTCGTCGACATGTACCGGTACGGCCACATTCCGGCATGAGCGGTGCGACCATGAACCGCGACGCGAAGCGGGTGGCGATCGTCCAGTCCAACTACATTCCGTGGAAGGGCTACTTCGACCTGATCGCCGCCAGCGACGAGTTCATCCTCTACGATGACGCGCAGTACACGCGCCGCGACTGGCGCAACCGCAACCAGATCAAGACGCCGCAGGGCGTGCAATGGCTGAGCGTGCCGGTGAAGGTGAAGGGCAAGTATCACCAGTCGATCCGCGAAACCGAGATCGACGGCGCCGACTGGGCGCCGCTGCACTGGAAGGCCCTGCAGCAGAACTATGCGCGCGCGCCGCACTTCGCGCGCTATGCGGACGAGCTCGAAGCGCTCTACACCGGTCGCACCTACGGGATGCTGAGCGAGCTGAATGTCGCGATGCTGACGTGGGTCCTGCGGCAACTGGAAATCGGCACGCGCGTGTCGTCGACGTCGGACTATGCGCTCCACGGCGACCGCACCGAGAAACTGCTGAACCTGTGCGTGCAGGCGGGCGCGTCCGAGTACCTGTCCGGCCCGGCCGCGCGCAGCTACCTCGACGAGAACCTGTTCGCCGATGCCGGCGTCGCGGTGCGCTGGTTCGACTATCCGAGCTATCCCGAGTATCCGCAGCAGTGGGGCGACTTCGTCCACGGCGTGACCGTGCTCGACGTGCTGTTCAACTGCGGTCCCGACGCGCGTCGGTACGCGCTGACCTCGAAAGACTGAGGCGATGTTCATGAGCGAATCCCGGCATGCGAGCCTGCTGGAAGAAGTGGCCGCGTACTACAGCGCGCGGCTGGCCGAGCACGGCGCGACCGCGCGCGGCGTCGACTGGAACGGCGAAACCGGCCAGTTCCTGCGCTTCGAACAACTGACGAAGATCCTGCCCGAGTCCGGCGGCCACTCGGTGAACGACATCGGCTGCGGCTACGGCGCGCTGGTCGATTTCCTGAAGGCGCGTGCGCTGCCGGACGGCTTCGCGTATGCGGGCTACGACATCTCGTCCGATATGGTCGACGCCGCGCGGCAGCGCTATCGCGACGACGCGAACGTCGCGTTTCATGTCGGCGCGGTGCCGCAGGCCGCGTCGGACTACGGGATCGCATCCGGCATCTTCAACGTCAGGCGCGGTCACGGCGACGACGCATGGCTCGACTACATCCACGCAACGCTCGACACGCTGCACGCGACGAGCCGGCTGGGCTTCGCGTTCAACTGCCTGACGTCGTATTCCGATCCGCCGTTCATGCGCCCGGACCTCCTGTACTACGCGGACCCGTGCGCGCTGTTCGATCGCTGCAAGCGCCGCTATTCGCGCCACGTCGCGCTGCTGCACGACTACGGCCTGTACGAATTCACGATTCTCGTCCGCAAGGACATCTGAGCGGTGCCGCGCGCAAGCCGCGCGGCCGAACGTCCCCCCTTACTGCGGAGCCTGACCATGTTCGGCCCACCCAATCTCGACGTCATTCCGTTCGGCCGCCCGTTCGTGGTCGGCAAGGAGCTCTACTACATCGCGAAAGCGGTCGAGCAGGGCGGCCTCGCCGGCGACCAGGCGTTCACGAAGCTCTGCCACCGCTGGCTGGAAGCGCGCATCGGCTGCCAGCGCGCGCTGCTCACGCACTCGTGCACGGCCGCGCTCGAGATGGCCGCGATCCTCGCCGACGTGCAGCCCGGCGACGAAGTGATCATGCCGTCCTACACGTTCGTGTCGACCGCCAACGCGTTCGTGCTGCGCGGCGCGACGCCGGTGTTCGTCGACATCCGCCGCGACACGCTGAACCTTGACGAGACGCAGATCGCCGCCGCGATCACCCAGCGCACGCGCGCGATCGTGCCGGTGCACTACGCGGGCGTCGCATGCGACATGGACGTGATCGGGCAGCTCGCGGCGGACCACGACCTGTGGGTGATCGAGGACGCCGCTCAGGCGCTGCAGTCGTCGTGGAACGGCAAGCCGCTCGGCAGCCTCGGCCACCTCGCGTGCCTCAGCTTCCACGAGACCAAGAACGTGATCTCGGGCGAAGGCGGCGCGCTGCTGGTCAACGACCCGCGCCTCGTCGAGCGCGCGGAAATCATCCGCGAGAAGGGCACCAACCGCAGTCAGTTCTTCCGCGGGCAGGTGGACAAGTACACATGGGTCGACGTCGGCTCGTCGTTCCTGCCGGGCGAGTTGATCGCGGCGTTCCTGTACGCGCAGTTCGAGCACGCCGACGTGATCACCGCGCAGCGGCGCGCGACCGTGCAGCGCTACCAGGACGCGCTGCGGCCGCTGCACGCGGACGGGCTGATCGAGCTGCCCGCGATTTCGCTCGCCGAGCGCGGCAACGGCCACATGTTCTATCTCCTCGCACGCACCCTCGCCGAACGCACCGAGTTGCTGCAGCAGATCCGCGCGGTGGGCGTGAACGCGGTGTTCCACTACGTGCCGCTGCACAGTTCGCCGGCCGGGCAACGCTATGGGCGCTGCGGATCCGGCATGGCGGTGACGGACCTCGTCGCCGACCGGCTCGTCCGGCTGCCGCTGTACCACGACATGACCGAAGCCGAACAGGATCGCATCCTCGACGTGGTCTTCGATTTCTACCGCACCCGATAACGATGACGACTCCCAAACCCGGTCTGACGCACGGCGGTTCGCGCATTTTTACGCGACTCGGCCACCCGTACTACATCCTCGCGCCGAATTTCCGGCAAACCTCCGGCGGGATCCGCGCGATGCACTACCTGTGCCACGTGCTGAACCTGCTCGGCCACGAAGCGTACGTCTGCACGCCGGTCGTGCATCCTGACCTGCGCACGCCGCCGCTGACCGACGACATCGTGCAGGCGCACGCCCGCGCGAATCGCAGCCCGATCGTCGTCTACCCGGACGTCGTCACCGGCAATCCGTTCAACGCGCGCTGCGTCGTGCGCTACCTGCTGGCCGAGCCCGGTCGCATCAACGGCGAACCGATCGCCCTGCACCCGAACGATCTCATCTTCACGTTCGGGCCGTCGCTGGTGCCCGAAGAATGGAAGGCGGACCTGCTGCGCATACCGCTCGTCGACACGCGCATCTTCAACAGCGACGGTGTCGACGACGCCCGCCGCAACGGCACGGCCGTCTTCATCAATCGCCACCTGCGGCGCGGCGGCACGCTGCATCCGGTCACCGCCGAGTCGATCGAAATCTCGACCCGCGTGCCGGAACGTTCGGCGCACGAACTCGCGGCGCTGTTCCGACAGGTCGAGTGCGTGTACATGTACGAATGGTCCACCGCCGTGTTCGAAGCGCTGCTGTGCGGCTGCCCGGTCGTGTGCATCATGAATGACGCGTCGCTGTCGGAGCCGACCCGGTGGGTGATGGACGGCAAGGGCATCGCGTGGGGGCTCGACGAACACGAGATCGCCCACGCGAAGGCCACCGTTCACGAAGCGCGCAGCGTCTACCTGAAGGAAGAGGAGGCGTTCTGGCAGCAGTTGCAGAACTTCGTCGAGCGGACCCAGGCCCACGCGGACACGCTGGATGCGCAGGCCGTCGCGACGGGCGCCGCCGCCCAGGGACAGCCCGCGTCCGCGCCGCGCTCTTGCATCGCGGTCGTCACCGCCGAGCCGGCCGACCACGCGCGCACCAGCGTGCGCTTCGCGCAGCCGTTCGCGCGGCTGGACCGCGAATGGGCGCTGACGTTCCCTGTCACGCCAGCCGGCATCGATCCCGACGCGCTGCAGCGCGCTGACCTGATCGTGCTGCAGGGCGACACGCCGGGCCTGCTGTCTCCCGCCACGCTGGAACACCTGTTTTCGCTCGGCAAGCCGGTCGTCCTCGAGATCGACACGCCGCTCGACACGCTGCTCGCCGACATCCCCGGCGCGGCCGACAACGCGCGCCGCAAGGCGGGCATCCGCAGCGCCGTGCAGCGCGCGCATGCGCTCGTCGTGCCATCGGAAGCGCTGGCGCGGCAGTACCGTCATGTCAACGCATCGGTCCACGTGCTGCCGACCGGCGTCGATCTCGAGCGTCTGCACCGCGCGGCGCCCGGCGTGCGCGACCACGTGAACCTCGCGGTTTCCGGCACCGGTCTCGACGACGTGCGTCTCGAGCAGGTCCGCCAGGCGCTGGTCGAGCTCCGCCGCCGGTTTCCGGGGAAGCTCCGGGTGTCGTTCGTCGGTGCGGCGCTGCCGGCCGGCTGGGACCGCGAACCGGACGTCACGCTGATCGCGGAGCCTGCCCCTTACGACAGCTACGCCGACGCGCTGAAGCGCGCGGACCTCGACATCGCGCTGGTCGCGGCGCCGGTCAAATTGCACGACGACGCGCCGCCACGCGCATGGCTCGAATGCTCGGCGGCCGGCGCGGCCACGGTGCTCGTCGCCACGCCGGCGGAAGGCTGCCCGGTTGTCCACGGCCGCACGGGCTGGCTCGTCGCCGACACCGCCGACGCGTGGGTCGACGCGATCGCGCACCTGATCGAGCATCCGCAAACCCGCGCGCAACTCGCCGCGGCCGCGCAGGATGCGATCCGTGCGCAGCACGACATCGGCCGCAACGCCGCGCGCCACGGCGTGCTGTACGCGCGGCTGCTCGCGGAGAACCGGACGCTGGCGCCCGTCGCCGCGACGGCGGACGCCGCACCGCGCCGCAAGCGCCTGATCGTGTATTCGATCGATCCGGACGCGTGCGCGTCATCGCGAATTCGCCTCACGCTGCCGTTCGGTCTGCTGAACGACGAATGGGAACTCGTCCCGGGCATCCGGGACGGCCAGATCGACAGCAGCGTGCTGGCCACGGCCGACGCCATCCTGCTGCACCGGCTGACGCCCGGCATGCTGACGGGCAACGACCTGTACACGATCTTCAAGCATGAAAAGCCGGTGATCTACGAGACCGACGACCTGCTGACCGACCTGCCGGCCGCGCATCCGCTCGCCACGCAAGGCGGGATGGCCCGCGCGGGGATCGAGCTCGTGCTGCGCAACGCGGACGCCGTGATCGTATCCACGCCGTTCATCGCCAGCCGCTACCGGCTGTCGCACCCGCGCGTTCACGTGCTGCCCGACAGCGTGGACTTCGACCGGTTCTACCGTCCCGTGACGGCGCGCGGCGACGACTGCGTGACGATCGGCATCGCCGGCGCGTCGCTGCGCGCCGACAACTTCGCGCTCGTCGACGCGGCGCTGCACGCGATCTGCGCGCGCCATCCCGGCAAGGTCAAGGTGAGTTTCGTCGGCGCGGACGTCCCGCCGGGCTGGGCCGGCCACCCGGCCGCCGGGTGCGAGCCCGAGCTTCACGACTACGACGCGCACGCACAACGCCTGCCGGAACGGCGCTGGGACGTCGCGCTGCTGCCGCTCGCCGACCACGACTACAACGCCGGCACGAGCACGATCCAGTGGCAGGAATACGCGGCGGCCGGCATCGCGTCGATCGTCAGCGACCGGCCAGCCTATCGCCTCGCGCTGCACGACGGCTGCGACGGCCTGCTGGTCCCGGACGAACCGCAGGCCTGGGTCGACGCGCTCGATCGGCTGATCGCGAACCCGGCGCTGCGCCGCGGGCTCGCGCGCACGGCGCAGGCGAAGGTCCGCAAGCATCACGCGCTACAGCAGGCGCTGCCGCGCTATCGCCATGTGTATCAGCAGTGCATCGACAAAGGCGCGGTCGGCAACCCGCCCGGCCGGCCGGATGCGCCGATCCCCGGCGCGCTGATCCTGGACGCCGAGGGCGACCTCGACAAGGTCCGGCTGAGCCTGCAGGAAATCGCAAGGCGGCCGGAACAGGATCTGCTGGCGGTCGTGGTGACCACGTCGCAGGCGCCGCTGCCCGAATGGACCGACAAGGTGCGCTACCTGCACGCGCCCGCGCACGAGTACACGGCCACCGTCGAGCAAGTCTGCGCACTGCCGGCGTTCGACTGGACGCTGATCGTCGAGGCGGGCGACGGGCGTGCCGCGCTGGCACGCACGCCCGCCGATGCCGCGATCGCGTAGTTCGACGCGCGCCGTGCCGCTTGCCTGACGCTGGCGACCCGGCGCGCTGTTCCGGCAGCGCGCCCTGTGCTCAGCTGCTTGAACAGCCGCCGCAACTGCTTGAGCTGCATGAGCTCGACGAACTGCAGCTCGACGAACTGCAGCTCGACGACGAGTCACTCGAACTGTAGGACGAACCGGTCGATCCGCCCGCCCGCGCGGCGGTCGGCGTCAACGGCGGCGGCTCCATCAGCACCATCGAATACGCGGCCCATGCGGTGCCGGTCAGCGCGCCCGCGCCGAACAGCGCGGCGGTCCACAGCAACGCGTCCGGCCGGTCGTGTTCGTCGCTGCGCACAATCCGTCGGGCGACGAGCGACGCCTGCCCGCCGACCGTCAGGCCGGGCCGCCCGAACCCGGTCAGCCGCCCCACGACGATGCGGTATGCAATCGCGAACGCCGCCATGCAGATCACGAGTAACAAGACCGGCCGTCCGCGACTCAGCCCGACCACCAGTTTCGCCGCGCCCGTGCCGAGCACCCCCAGCGCGATCGCGCGGGCCATGCGCGCCGTCCGCATGTCGCCCGGCGCCCAGAAACAGCCACGCGCGCGCAACGATTTCGCCTGCTCGGCAGCGCGACGCGCCAGCAACTGACGGAACGCGCCGAAGCTGGCCTCCCTCTCAGGCTGCCCGGCCAGCCATTCACATTCGTCCCCGTATTCGCCCGCCCGTGTCGCATCGACGAGCCGCACGCGCCCGCCCAGTCGCCCGGCCATCGCCAGCTCGATCGCGCCGGCGTGAACGAGCGACAGCGTCGCGACCTGCACGACCCGCGACTCGTCGCCGGCGAGGTATGCGGCCTGCTCGACCGTCAGGTCCGACGAGAATGCGCGCCTGCGCCGGCACCGGTATTCGATCTGTTGCGCAAGCCCGATCAACAGCAGCGCGGCCACGCAGGCCGGGATGTAGAACGCGAGAAACTGCGGCCCCGTGTAGTTCAGCACGTCGAAGTCTTGCGCCGATGCGCAGGTTGCGGCGACGCTCGCGGCGGCCGCCGGCCACGCGAGTTTCGGCAGCCGGTTGCGCCACGTGCCCCGCGTCGGCGCGAGGGCCGGCTCGTCTGCCTGCGGCGGCACCGCTTCGGCCGGCCGGTCAACGGGGCGCGGCCAGATCGATTCCGGCGGCGCATAGCCGAACAGCCGGCGGTAGCTGTCGAGCGTGTCGCGATAGCGCTGCGCGTACGCCGCGCCCTCGTCCGGCGCGCCCGTGGCGGGCATGTGATGCAGTCGCGCACGCAGCACGCCGGCGCAGAAGACGTCCCAGTATTCGAGCGTGTACTGCAGGTGGAAATGCCACGCGGCATCGACCGCGACCGACGGCGTGACCGGGTGCCCGGCCGCCTGCGCGAGAAACGCGAAACGCTTGTACTCCTCGATCACGGCCAGCGCGTGCGCATGCGACCAGCCTTCGGCTTCGGCAAGGCGGCGGCTGTATGGCAGCGGCGCGTGCGGATCGTCGGGAGAATAGGTGTTCAGACGCGCGAGCAGCGCCTGCTGCGCATCGGTCAGCGCGCAGGCAGCAACTGCGGTCGGGGTGGACGGAATGGCAGCCATCGGAGTCGGCGCGATGCGCGGACGGCCGCCGCGATCGACGCTTGGAGTTGTCGTTGCGGGCGATTCTCGCACAATGGAAAGGCGGGGGAATAGCGGGGGAATGACGGCGCGATACCGTGCGGTGACGCTACGCCTGGACGACTTCAGGAAAACGGATCGGGGAATTCGACGCCTGGATTCACTCACATCGAAGGGGCCCAAGCGCCCCTTCGATGTGATGCGATGGCAATGTCGGCCGGAACGGCGACGACCGCGGCCCGAAAAATCAATTACGCGTATTGGGGCGCTTTGGCGGCTAACGCATCCAGCACCTTGGTGACTCTCCACTGCTGCGCCTGAGTCCCGTTATAGGCAAACGCCCAAATGACGTTGTTGCCTTGCAAACTGTCGAAGTGGTCGTCGATCACGAGATTCGGATTTGCCACCGACGTGATATATCCCGGGCGCATAGTCAGGCTCCACCGCTGAGATACCGCACCGGTAAATTTACGCACGACGAGCGGTGTCTCGGCAGCAACCTTTCCGTCCTTAAAATCGATCGCCAATTGCTCCGCTGGAGAGTCAGGACTGGTGAAATCGAGAATGAAGAACCCTGGGCTGGCACGAAAATGCCACACGTTTAGTACATCCTGTTCGGTCAGATAGCGTAGTGCCAACGGCGAGTTGGGACCTACAAAGCCGCCCTGGCCAGAATCGGGCACAACGCCGATGCAGCGGCTCCGATCCGCGGCGAATTCAATGATCACGTCACTCATGATATTTTCCTTAAGATAATTGAGAAAATAATCGGCCTCGTCCTTCTTAAAATCCCCTTGAATTGCAAGGCCAGAGCGCCCCGCGATCCAAAGGTATCGGCAAGCTACCCTTATCGGTTCTCACCTGGATATAAAATAGACAAATGGCCTCTCGAGCTCAATTACACTTGATTACACGTGGACGAAAATCGAGATCGGTTGAATATTCGATGCCGACGAGTTTGGACTACATGTTGCGACCGGTGACTTGCCTGTTGTTCTTCAGCAAATGCCCGTCTGCTGCCCGCCGCAGGACGCACGCTCGCCGCAGTCGGTCGGCCGGCGAGAACCGTCCGTTCCTCATCACCGACGTGCAGGCCGCAATCGGCCGCGCCGGCACGAAGGGCACGCTCGCGCGTTCGCTCGACGCGATCGCGGCGCAGACGCGACCGAAACCTGGCGAAAGACGTCGAAGCGTGCACGTATCAGTGACTTCCGCCGGCACAACCTGCGCGGCACCTGGGCAAGCTGGCACGTGCGACGCGGCACGCCGCTGCAAGTGCTGAAGGGACCGGGCGGATGGGAGACGATGGAAATGGTGCAGCGGTACGCTCACCTGTCAGCCGATCATCTGGCGCACAGCGTCGCGCCGCTCACGGCCGAGCCCGCGCCGATTCCGGCTGCAATCTAGCTGCAACGGTACTGCACGACGAAGGAAGGAAACCGCTGAGAGCCTGACTAGACTTGGCGCGCCCGGCTGGGATCGAACCAGCAACCCCTGCCTTCGGAGGGCAGTACTCTATCCATTGAGCTACGGGCGCGTGAGACAGTGAAGCGACCCCATATACAGGCCGCCCACGATTGGCAAGACGGCAAGGATACCCGGTTTCCCAAGACGCGTCCACCTCGCCCGCCGAATCGCCGCCGGACGGCCCTGCGTGCGGGTAAACACGCGCCATCGCGCCGCTCGCCGTGATGTAAACGTTCCGTCTATAATCGTCCGTGCTTCATTGGACTGCCATTTTGCCGTTGCACCGCGCTCACAATTCCTATTCATGGAGACGAGGCAAGCATGAGCGAAGCACCCCACGAATCTCCCGTCAAAACCCCCGGGCAGCTGATTGCCGTCATCATCGCGTCGTTCGCGATTCCGATCGTCCTGATCGTTCTGTTCGCCAATTACGCGAACCATGCATTCCGTTCCGGCGCCGGCACCGACGCGCTATCCGACCAGCAGGTCGCCGCCCGTATCGCGCCGATCGCGAAGGTCGACGTGAAGGACGCCAACGCGCCCCGCACGTACAAGACCGGCGAGGAAGTCTACAAGGCCGTCTGCGTGACCTGTCACGGCACCGGCGCCGCCGGCGCGCCGAAGTTCGGCAACAAGGACGACTGGGCGCCGCGCATCTCGCAAGGCTTCGACACGCTGCTGAAGACGGCCCTCGCGGGCAAGGGCGCGATGCCGGCGCGCGGCGGCACGAGCCCCGACGACGTCAGCGACTATGAAATCGCCCGCGCGATCGTCTACATGGCCAACAACGACGGCGCGAACTTCCCCGAACCGGCCGCGCCGGCCGCCAACGCCGCGCAGCCCGCCAGCGGCGCCCCCGCGTCGGGCGCCGACGCATCGAACGCGCAGGCCGCCGCGGCCATGGCCGCGATCGCCGCGATCCCGAAGGCCGGCGAAAAGCCCGCGGCCGCCCCGGCGGGCGCCGATGCAGCAATGGCCGGCAAGGCGCTGTACGCGTCGACCTGCCAGGCCTGCCATGCAGCCGGCGTGCTCGGCGCACCGAAGTTCGGCAACAAGGCAGACTGGGCGCCGCGCCTGAAGGAATCGATGGATACGGTCTACAACTACGCGCTGCACGGCAAGGGCGCGATGCCGCCGAAGGGCGGGTCGAACGCGTCGGATGCCGACGTAAAGGCGGCCGTCGACTACATGGTCAACGCGGCGAAGTAACGCGCCCGTACGGCCATCCGTAAAAAACCCCCGCGACGCCTTTGCATCGCGGGGGTTTCCTTTTGGGGTTGCCGGTTCGTCGCGCCCTCGTGGTTGCGGCAGCGCCGCCCCATCACTTCTGCAGCAACGCCTTCAGGCTCGCCAGCCGGTCCTTCGGCGACATCGGCGCTTCTTCCGGCGTCGGCGGCGGCGCTTCGTCGAGCCCCATCTCCGGGATGAAGCGCGACGGTTCGCACACGACCGTCTCGCGCGCCCGCTTGCGCTTCTTGCACCAGTTCAGGTGCAGGCTGCGCTGCGCGCGGGTGATCGCGACGTACATCAGCCGGCGCTCCTCCTCGATCCGTTCGTTGTCGATCGGGCCGTCGTCGTCGCTGCCGCCTCGGTGCGGCATGATGCCTTCCTCGACGCCGACCAGGAACACGTGCGGATACTCGAGCCCCTTCGACGCATGGACGGTCGACAGCCGCACGGCGTCCGGGTCCTCGTCCTTGCCTTCGAGCATCGACATCAGCGCGACGGTCTGGATCAGGCCGAGCAGGTTCTTGCCCGTATCGGCGAGGCCGTCCGCGTTGTGGAAACCTTCGGCCTCGCCGTCGACGGCCTCCGTCTCGGGCTTGGTGCCCTTGCGCTTCAGCCATTCGAGGAATTCGAGCACGTTCTGCCACTTCGACTGCGCCTGCCGCTCGTCGAACGCGTCGTACAGGTACGCCTCGTAGTGGATCGCCTCCATCATGTCGTCGAGCACGACGGTCGCGGGCTCCTTGTCCGCGCGCTCGGTCAGGCGCTGGATGAAGTCGCAGAACATCCGCAGCGGCTCGACCTGGCGCGCCGACAGCCGCGCCTCGATCCCGCCCATGTACACGGCCTCGAACAGCGACACCTTCGCCTGCCCCGCGAACGAGCCGAGCGCCTCGAGCGTCGTGTTGCCGATGCCGCGGCGCGGCGTGGTGACGGCGCGGATGAACGCGGGATCGTCGTCGGCGTTCGCGATCAGCCGCAGGTACGCGCACAGATCCTTGATCTCGGCCTTGTCGAAGAACGACTGGCCGCCCGACAGCACGTACGGGATCCGCTCGCGCCGCAGCACCTGTTCGAAGATGCGTGCCTGGAAGTTGCCGCGATACAGGATCGCGTAGTCGCGGAACTGCGCGCGCCGCTCGAACTTGTGCGCGGACAGCCGGAACACGACCGATTCGGCCTCATGCTCCTCGTCGTTGCACGCCGTGACGGTGATCGAGTCGCCCATCCCGTGCTCGGACCACAGCTTCTTCTCGAACAGCTTCGGGTTGTTCGCGATCACGTTGTTCGCGGCGGTCAGGATCCGCACCGTCGACCGGTAGTTCTGCTCGAGCTTGATCACGTGCAGCTTCGGGAAATCCTTGCCGAGCTGCGCGAGGTTCTCGAGCGTCGCGCCGCGCCAGCCGTAGATCGCCTGGTCGTCGTCGCCGACCGCCGTGAACGCGGCGCGCGGGCCCGCGAGCTGCTTGAGCAACTCGTACTGGCACGCATTGGTGTCCTGGTACTCGTCGATCAGCAGATAGCGCAGCTTGTTCTGCCAGCGGTCGCGCACCGGCTCGTTCTTCGCGAACAGCTCGGCCGGCAGGCGGATCAGGTCGTCGAAGTCGACCGCCTGGTACGCGTGCAGCGTCGCCACGTAGTTGCGGTAGACCAGCGCGGCCTGGTGCTCGTCCTCGTTGGCCGCGATCGCCATCGCCTCGTCGGGCATGATCAGGCCGTTCTTCCACAGCGAGATGATGCTCTGGATCTTGCGGATCATCCCCTTGTCGGTCGTGCCGAGCTGCTCCTGGATCATCCCGAAGCAGTCGTCCGAATCCATGATCGAGAACTGCGGCTTCAGCCCGACGTGCTCGGCCTCCTGGCGCAGGATCTGCACGCCCAGCGAGTGGAACGTGCAGACGGTGAGCTGGTTGACGGGCACCTTGCGGCCTTCCTTGCCGGGCGTGGTGAGCGTCTTGCCTTCCAGCAGCTTCGACACGCGCTCGCGCATTTCGGCGGCCGCCTTGTTCGTGAACGTGACGGCGGCGATATGGCGCGGCTCGAAGCCTTTCGCTTCGATCAGGTGCGCGATCTTCTGCGTGATCACGCGAGTCTTGCCGCTGCCCGCGCCGGCGAGCACGAGACAGGGACCGTCGAGATAGCGCACCGCTTCATTCTGAGCGGGATTCAGGCCTGCGGACATGATGGCGGATGGTGTTGCTGGTTGACGGCGGAGGGCCGGGAGGATGCCGTGCGCGACAGGCTGGGGAAGCAGGCGGACACGCAGGCAGGACGCGCATGTTAACACGTCGGCGGCACGTATTTCGGGCGCGCGGCCGGACGGGCGCGGGCAGGCTTGCCGGGCGGGCGCCCCCTGTCCGTCCGGCGGGGTCGTGCCTGTCCGCTCGGCCAATCTGGCCCCGTCCGCGCCGGGATCGGACACAATATGTACTCCCCGGCGCCGTCCGCGCCGGCCCGCTTCAATTTGCCTGAACCGTCACCGGATCGACTCATGGGATACCCGTTCGCCACCGCCGCCCTCGGCCCGCTGCTGTTCGTGCAGGGGCGCTACGTGCGCCGCGTCACGCCGCGGCTGCCCGAGGCGGCCGGCCCGCGCGACGGCGTGGCCGGCGACGGCCCGCCTCTGCGCGTGCTGGTGGTCGGCGATTCGGCGGCCGCGGGCGTCGGCGTCGCGACGCAGCACGATGCACTCGCCGGGCAACTGGCGAACGCGCTGGCGGCCACGCACCGCGTGCGCTGGAAACTGCTCGCGCGCACCGGCCTGACCACGCGGGAGCTGGTCGACTGGCTCGCCGCCGAGCCGGCCGAGCCGTTCGACGTGGCCGTCACGTCGCTCGGCGTCAACGACGTGACGGGCGGCGTGCCGCCCGCACGCTGGCTCGCGCAGCAGGCCGAGCTGGTCCGGCTGCTCGCCACGCGCTTCCAGGTCGGGCACCCGATCCTGTCGGCGGTGCCGCCGATGGAGCGCTTCCCGGCGCTGCCGCAACCGCTCGCGTGGTATCTCGGCCTGCGCGCGAGGCGGCTCAACGCGGTGCTCGCAGGCTGGGCCGGCACGCAGCCGGACTGCACGTTCCTCCGGGTCGATTTGCCGCTCGAACGTCACCTGATGGCCGCCGACGGCTTCCATCCCGGCGCATCGGCGTGCGCGGTATGGGCCGCGCAGGTCGCGGCCGCCGTGCGGCAGCGGGTGGGCGCATGACGCGGCACGCTACGGGCAGGTTGGCCGCCACGGCTCGCCGCGCGGCGCGCGCCATGTCACGCCACGCCGAGAGCCGCGAACCGAGCAGAGCCAAGCCGAAAGCCGGGCAGTCGCGCTGCCCGGCACCCGATCTCGCGCAAAATGCCGGCATTCCTTGCGCAGTTGCCGCATCACATCGCGCGTTTCGCCCGACGCGTCTATGCAGGCGGCGGCGCCATGCCAAAATAGCCGGTCGTCTCCGCGCCGCCGCTCCGGCGCGCCATCCTTTAGTTTCCTTCGCAGCCAGGAATTGCCATGTCGTCATTGCTCAGGATTGGTTTGATGGGTTTCGGTTTCGCCGGCGCGACGTTCCACGCGCCCGTGATCGCCACGAGCGGCCGCACTGAAGTCGCCGCGATCGCGACGGGTCAGTCCGATCGCGCGCACGCCGCGTATCCGGGCGCGCGCATTGTCCCCGACCTCGACACGCTGCTCGGCCTCGACGATATCGAATGCGTGGTGATCGCCACGCCGAACGACACGCACTTCACGCTCGCACGCCAGGTGCTCGAAGCGGGCCGCCACGTCGTCGTCGACAAGCCGGTCACGCTCACCGCCGACGAGGCGCTCGCGCTCGCACGGCTCGCGAACGCGCGCAGCCGGCTGTTCGCGCCGTTCCACAACCGCCGCTGGGACGGCGATTTCCTCACCGTGCGTCGCGTCGTCGAATCGGGCGAGTTGGGCCGCCTCACCTACTTCGCGTCGCACTTCGACCGCTTCCGGCCGACGCCGCGCCCGCGCTGGCGCGAGGAGCCGGCCCGCGGCGGCGGCCTGCTGCTCGACCTCGGCCCGCACCTGATCGACCAGGCGCTCGCGCTGTTCGGCACGCCGGAAACCGTGAGCGCCACCGTCAAGACGCGCCGCGACAACGGCACGGCGCCCGATTTCGTGCACCTGCTGCTCGGCTATCCGGACAAGGACGTCGCGCTGCATGCAAGCGCGCTGTCGGCGATCGAACCCGCGCGCTTCACGCTGCACGGCACGCGCGGCAGCTATCAGAAATTCGGGCTCGACACGCAGGAAGACCAGCTCAAGGCCGGCCTCACCGCCGACGACGTCGAATTCGGCGGCGGCAACCCGCCCGGCCTGCTGCGCGTGCTCGACGGCGACCTCGAAGTCGAACGTCCGGTGCCGACGCTCGACGGCCAGTACGCGGAGTTCTACCGCGCGCTCGCCGCGTCGATCCGCGACGGCGCGCCGTTCCCGGTCACAGCGCAGGACGCGGTCGACGTGATGACGATCATCGAGCTCGCCGCGCAGAGCGAGCACGACGGTCGCCGGGTACCGTTCGTGCGCCGTACGGTGTGATGGCCGCCGGCCGGGTCAGTGCCGGCCCGGCCGCCCACCGCGCCACGCCGCCACGCGCCGGCGGCGGCGCTGCGTCTGCCGCCACCCCGCCCCGCCGGCACGGCCTCCAACATTCCGTTACAAATGGTGCGGGAACGAAAGTCAGCGGTCGTCCGGTCTGACGCGTTTCTCAAAATGTCGATTCGACACTTATCCGTCAGGAGAATGTGATGCAACGGTTGATTCGCGCAGCGGCATGCTGCGTCCTGGTTTCCTCGCTCGCGGCGTGTGTCGTGCAACCGCAGCGGCCGGTCCGGCAGGCGCCTCCGCCGCCGCGACCGAATCCGCAGGTCGTCGCGAACGACCGCATGCAGGAGGTCCAGGGCCGGATCGACAATCTGCATCGCCGGATCGACGCGCGCGTGAACGGCGGCTACTACCCGCCGCCGTACGGCGCGCAGTTGCACCATCGCCTCGACGTGATCCGCCAGGAAGCGAACGACATGTCGGCCCAGCACAACGGCGGCCTGTCCGGCGACGAGCAGCGGGTGCTGAACCAGGAACTCGACACGGCCGCACGCGCGATCGGCGAGTGACGCGCCGGCGCCCGCCGGAGCGGAGAAAAGCGGCGGCGCCGGCCGCCGCCGCTTGTCGCGAAGCGACATTCTTTTGCTCAAATTGACAATGCCGACCCGCTCGCGTACAGTCGCCCGCACGCGTCGGGAGAGCGTGTGACCGGGTCGTTCCGACACCGGTTGCGCCGCCGAAGGGGCACACCCGCAAACTCTCAGGCAAAAGGACCGACCGCGTCGGGGAACCGCGTCCGCGCACTGCGCGCACGACACTCCCCGCACTCTGGAGAGCGGCAGTAGCCCGCAGCGCATTGGCTGCGCGGGCAAGCTGCCCACCGAAGGGGCGCGCGTTCGCCGGGCTTGGCCCGCAGCGCAATCTCTCAGGTATCGAGGACAGAGGGGCATGTACCGGATCGCTCGAGGCCATCGGCCGCGGCGGTCGGCACATGGCCGTTCTGATCCGCGCGCAAGCGCCTTGCCTGAGGCCTCGATGACTGCACTGAATCACACCCCGCTCAACGCCGCGCACCGCGCGCTCAATGCCCGCATGGTCGACTTCGGCGGCTGGGACATGCCCGTCAACTACGGCTCGCAGATCGAAGAACACGCGGCCGTGCGCACCGACGCCGGCATGTTCGACGTGTCGCACATGTGTGTCGTCGATTTCACCGGCAGCCGCGTGCGCGCATTCTTCGAGCATGCGATCGCGAACCACGTCGGCAAGCTCAAGACGCCCGGCAAGGCGCTCTACTCGTGCCTGCTCAACCCGCAGGGCGGCGTCATCGACGACCTGATCGTCTACTACTTCACCGAAGAATTCTTCCGCGTGGTCGTCAACGCCGGCACCGCCGAGAAAGACATCGCGTGGTTCAACCAACTGAACGAGCAAGGCGGCTACGGCCTGACGATCGCGCCGCGCCGCGATTTCGCGATCGTCGCCGTGCAGGGTCCGAACGCCCGCGAAAAGGTCTGGGCGACAGTGCCCGCCGCGCGCGCCGCCACCAGCGAGCTCAAGCCGTTCAACGCCGCGCAGGTCGCCGGCACGCCGTTCGGCGATCTCACCGTCGCGCGCACCGGCTACACCGGCGAAGACGGCTTCGAAGTGATCGTCCCGGCCGTGCACGTCGTCGCGCTGTGGGATGCGCTGCAGCAAAACGGCGTGCGTCCGTGCGGGCTCGGCGCGCGCGACACGCTGCGCCTCGAGGCCGGCATGAACCTGTACGGCCAGGACATGGACGACACCGTCTCCCCGCTCGACGCGGGCCTCGCGTGGACGGTCGACCTCACCGCGCCGCGCGACTTCGTCGGCCGCGCCGCGCTGGAAGCCAACGGCACGCGCGCCGCGTTCGTCGGCCTGATCCTGCAGAAGGAAAACGGCAAGGCGGGCGGCGTGCTGCGCGCGCACCAGAAGGTCGTCACGCCGCACGGCGAAGGCGAGATCACGAGCGGCACGTTCTCGCCGTCGATGCAGGAATCGATCGCGTTCGCGCGCGTGCCGGCGGCCGTCCAGATCGGCGACATCGTCCAGGTGCAAATTCGAGACAAGAATCTTCCCGCTCGCGTGGTAAAACTGCCGTTCGTGCGCAACGGCAAGGTCCTCGCTGCGTAACGACCGGGAGGCGGCCGGCGCTGCCTCCCGGCCAGCCGGGAGATGGCGCCCGGCGCAACCCCATCCGGCGCACCATGGCGGCGCGCCAGCAAAACGAACACACCCTTTTATCCAGGAGCATCCGATGAGCAACGTCCCGGCCGATCTGAAGTACACCGATGAACACGAGTGGATCCGCACCGAGGCAGACGGCACGCTGACGGTCGGCATCACCGATCACGCGCAGAGCACGCTCGGCGACATCGTCTTCCTCGAGCTGCCCGAAGTCGGCAAGTCGGTGAGCGCGGGCGACGCCGTCGGCGTCGTCGAATCGGTGAAGGCGGCATCCGACATCTACTCGCCGGTGTCCGGCGAGGTCGTCGCCGTCAACGAAGCCGCCACCGATGCGCCGGAAGAAGTGAACGGCGACGCATACGGCGTGTGGCTGTTCAAGATCAAGCTCGCGGACGGCGCATCGACCGACAAGCTGATCGACGCCGACGCGTACAGCAAGCTGATCGACTAATTTTCCTTACCCGAACCGCGTGCGGCCGGGCAGCCGGCCCGCGCGGGACCAGAGTCACGCCATGAAGCTCGAACACCCGGACCGCCTGATGAACCGCACGCCCCTCTCGCTCGCCGCGCTCGAAACGCACGACGCGTTCGCCGAACGCCACATCGGCCCCGACGCCGCCAGCCAGCAGGCCATGCTCGACACGCTCGGCTTCGCGTCGCGCGCCGCGCTGATCGACGCCGTGATCCCGGCCTCGATCCGCCGCGCCGAAACGCTGCCGCTCGGCCCGTTCGCGCAGCCGAAGAGCGAGGCCGAAGCGCTCGCCGCGCTGCGTGCGCTCGCGGACAAGAACCAGGTGTTCCGCTCGTATATCGGCCAGGGCTACCACGACACGCACACGCCGGCCGTGATCCTGCGCAACGTGCTCGAAAACCCGGCGTGGTACACGGCCTACACGCCGTACCAGCCCGAAATTTCCCAGGGCCGCCTCGAGGCGCTCCTGAACTTCCAGCAGATGGTCGCCGACCTGACGGGTCTCGCGATCTCGAACGCATCGCTGCTCGACGAAGCCACCGCCGCGGCCGAAGCGATGACGCTGCTGCAGCGCACCGGCAAGCCGAAGTCGAACGTGTTCTACGTCGCCGACGACGTGCTGCCGCAAACCCTCGAAGTGATCCGCACGCGCGCGCTGCCGATCGGCATCGACGTGAAGACGGGCCCGGCCGCCGAAGCAGCTCAAGCGAACGCATTCGGCGTGCTGCTGCAGTACCCGGGCGTGAACGGCGACGTGCGCGACTACCGCGCGCTCACCGAAGCGATCCACGCGGCCGGCGGCCACGTGGTCGTCGCGGCCGACCTGCTCGCGCTGACCGTGCTGACGCCGCCCGGCGAATGGGGCGCCGACGTCGCGATCGGCAACACGCAGCGCTTCGGCGTGCCGATGGGCTTCGGCGGTCCGCACGCCGCCTACATGGCCGTGCGCGACGAATTCAAGCGCCAGATGCCGGGCCGCCTCGTCGGCGTGACGGTCGACGCGCAGGGCAAGCCCGCGCTGCGCCTCGCGCTGCAGACGCGCGAACAGCACATCCGCCGCGAGAAGGCGACGTCGAACGTGTGTACCGCGCAGGCGCTGCTCGCGATCATGGCCAGCATGTACGCGGTCTACCACGGCCCGCACGGCCTGAAGACGATCGCGCTGCGCGTGAACCGCATCGCGGCGCTGTTCGCCGCCGGCGTGAAGCAGCTCGGCTTCGCGACCGTCAACGACACGTTCTTCGACACAGTGACGATCGACACCGGCGCGCGCACCGCGCAGATTCACGCATTCGCGAACGCGAAGCGCATCAACCTGCGCCGCGTGAGCGACACGCAAGTCGGCGTATCGGTCGACGAAACGACGACGCGCGACGACCTCGCCGATCTCCTCGACGTGTTCGCGCAGGCCGCGGGCGGCACCGCGCCGGCCGTCGATGCGCTGGACGCGGGCCTCGCCGGCGTCGCCGTGCTGCCGGCCGGCCTCGAGCGCACGAGCGCGTACCTGACGCACCCCGTGTTCAACCGCCACCATTCCGAAACCGAAATGCTGCGCTACCTGCGCAGCCTGTCGGACAAGGATCTCGCGCTCGACCGCTCGATGATCCCGCTCGGCTCGTGCACGATGAAGCTGAACGCGACGTCGGAAATGCTGCCCGTCACGTGGCCCGAGTTCGGCGGCATCCATCCGTTCGCACCGGCCGAGCAGACCGTCGGCTACCGCGAGATGATCGACCAGCTCGAACAGATGCTCGTCGCGGCCACCGGCTACGCGGCCGTGTCGCTGCAACCGAACGCGGGCTCGCAGGGCGAGTACGCGGGCCTGTTGATCATCCATGCGTACCACGCATCGCGCGGCGAAGGCCATCGCGACGTGTGCCTGATCCCGGCATCCGCGCACGGCACGAACCCGGCGTCCGCGCACATGGCCGGCATGAAGGTCGTGGTCGTCGCGTGCGACGCGCAGGGCAACGTCGACATCGCCGACCTGAAGGCGAAGGCCGAGCAGCATTCGGCGAACCTCGCGGCGATCATGATCACGTATCCGTCGACGCACGGCGTGTTCGAGCAGAACGTCCGCGAGATCTGCGAGATCGTCCACGCGCACGGCGGCCAGGTGTACGTCGACGGCGCGAACATGAACGCGATGGTCGGCCTGACCGCGCCCGGCCAGTTCGGCGGCGACGTGTCGCACCTGAACCTGCACAAGACCTTCTGCATCCCGCACGGCGGCGGCGGCCCGGGCGTCGGCCCGGTCGCGGTCGGCGCGCACCTCGCGCAGTTCCTGCCGAACCAGCGCTCGACCGGCTACGCCCGCGCGGAAGACGGCATCGGCGCGGTGTCGGCCGCGCCGTACGGCTCGGCGTCGATCCTGCCGATCTCGTGGATGTACATCGCGATGATGGGCGCGAAGAACCTGACCGCCGCGACCGAAACCGCGATCCTCAACGCGAACTACATCGCGAAGCGCCTCGCACCGCACTATCCGGTGCTGTATTCGGGCCCGGGCGGGCTGGTCGCGCACGAGTGCATTCTCGACCTGCGTCCGATCAAGGAAACGAGCGGCATCAGCGTCGACGACGTCGCGAAACGCCTGATGGACTACGGCTTCCACGCGCCGACGATGAGCTTCCCGGTGCCGGGCACGCTGATGGTCGAGCCGACCGAATCGGAATCGCAGGAAGAACTCGACCGCTTCATCGCCGCGATGATCGCGATCCGCGAAGAAATCCGCGCGGTCGAGGAAGGCCGCGCCGATCGCGAGGACAACCCGCTGCGCCACGCGCCGCACACGGCGGCCGTCGTCACCGCGAACGAATGGCCGCACGCGTACTCGCGCGAGCAGGCCGCGTACCCGGTCGCGTCGCTCGGCACGAACAAGTACTGGCCGCCGGTCGGCCGCGCGGACAACGCGTACGGCGACCGCAACCTGTTCTGCTCGTGCGTGCCGATGTCGGATTACGCATAACGCCCGTCTCGCGCCGGAGCGTCCGACCGTGACCCCACCGCACGCAGCCACCGGTTGCGTGCGGTTTTACGTTCGCCGCCCGGCCAACCGTTTCACGCTCACCCGCCAATCCGGCTAACATCACACGCGATCCAGCCAATGAAGGAGTTCCGCATGGTGCGTCCGATGTTTCCGGGCCAGGGTGCAACGGCGCGGCGGCCGCGCCCGCGCGCAGGCCGCTACGTGCCGATGCTCGTCGCATCGCTGTCGCTCGCCGCCGCCGGCCTCGGCGTGTCCGGCAATGCGCTCGCCGCGATGAATTTCTGCGCGGCGCCGGCGCTGCAGTCGAGCGAGACGACGCACGCCGAGCCGGGCGTGCAGGCGCTGATTCGCAGCGTCGACGCGCGCATCGGCGAGCAGCCGAAGGCCATGGCGCGCGTGCACACCGAGGGCACGCTGCCGCATGAAGGCATCTACGACCAGAGCGAAGCCGCGCTCAAGGACATGGACCTGATGCGCGATGCGGCGCTCGCGTGGCGCGTGACGAACGCGCCGCGCTACCTGCAGCTCGTCGACCGCTTCCTGTCCGCGTGGGTTTCGACCTACCAGCCGAGCTTCAACCCGATCGACGAGACGCGCTTCGACAGCCTGATCGTCGCGTACGACATGACCGCGAGCGCGCTGCCGGTGAAGACGCGCAACGCGACCGCCGCGTTCATCGCGAAGCTCGGCGCCGGCTACGTCGCGCAGGTCGACGCGCAGAAGCGCCCGCTCACCGGCACCTGGCGCAACAACTGGCAGAGCCACCGGATCAAGCTGATCGCGCTGTCCGCGTTCACGCTCGGCGACCGCAAGATGATGAACGCCGCGCAGCGGCTGTTCGTCGAGCATCTCGCCGACAACATCGGCCCGGACGGCAAGACCTGGGATTTCGAGGAACGCGATGCGCTGCATTACGCGGTCTACGATCTACAGCCGCTGGTGACGGCCGCGCTCGCCGCGCGCCGCTTCAACCGCAACTGGCTGCGCGAGCGCGGCGCGAACGGCGCGACGCTCGCGGCCGCGCTCGACTGGCTCGTGCCGTACGCGCTCGGCGAGAAAACCCACGAGGAATTCGTGAATTCGCCGGTGCCGTTCGACGCGAAGCGCCGCGAGGCCGGCTTGCCGGGTTACACGGGGCAGTGGGACCCGAAAAACGCCACCGAACTCTTTCATCTGGCCGCGCGGCTCGACGGGCGCTATGCCCGCGTCGCGCAGCAGCTTTCCCCAACGCCGCCCGCATGGCTCGCCGCGTGCCTGCCATTGCAGGCGCGCTAGCACCATTCTTACAGCAAGGCAGGTATCGAAATGGCAGTCAGCGTGTTTGACCTCTTCAAGATCGGCATCGGCCCGTCCAGTTCGCACACGGTCGGACCGATGCGCGCGGCGCTGATGTTCGTCCAGGGCCTCGAGCGTGACGGGCTGCTCGCCGCGACGGCCCATGTGAAGGTCGAGCTGTACGGCTCGCTGGGCGCCACCGGCAAGGGCCACGGCACCGACCGCGGCGTGATGCTCGGCCTGCTCGGCGACGCGCCCGACACCGTCGATCCCGACACGATCGACGCGCGGCTCGAAGACGTCCGCAAGACGAAGCAACTCGCGCTGCTCGGCACGCACCCGGTGCCGTTCGTGCTGAAGGAGAACATCGCGTTCTACCGTCAGGCGCTGCCCGAACATCCGAACGGGATGAAGCTGCGCGCGAGCGACGCGAACGGCGCGGTGCTGGTCGAGCGTACCTATCTGTCGGTCGGCGGCGGCTTCGTCGTGACGGCCGGCGCACCGAACACCAAGGTGCTGAGCGCGGCCGAGCAGATGACGCACCCGTTCCGCACCGGCGCGGAACTGCTCGCGCTGACCGCGTCGACCGGCAAGTCGATCGCGCAGCTGATGTGGGAAAACGAGCGCGCGTGGCACACCGACGAAGAAACGCGCGACGGGCTGCTGAAGATCTGGGCCGTGATGCAGTCGTGCGTGTCGCGCGGCTGCGGGATCGGCAATCCCGACGCCGACGGCAACCTGCCCGGCCCGTTCCAGGTCAAGCGCCGCGCGCCGCAGCTGTACCGCACGCTGACGGGCAGCCCGGAGCGCGCGCTCCAGGACCCGCTGTCGATGATCGACTGGATCAACCTGTACGCGATCGCGGTCAACGAGGAAAACGCGGCCGGCGGCCGCGTCGTCACCGCGCCGACCAACGGCGCGGCCGGCATCATCCCCGCCGTGCTGCACTACTACACGCGCTTCACGCCCGGCGCGAACGAACAGGGCGTAATCGACTTCCTGCTGACGGCCGCCGCGATCGGCATCCTCTACAAGCTCAACGCATCGATTTCGGGCGCGGAAGTGGGCTGCCAGGGTGAAGTCGGGGTGGCCTGCTCGATGGCGGCCGGCGCGCTCGCGGCCGTGCTCGGCGGCACGCCGCAGCAGGTCGAGAACGCGGCCGAGATCGGGATGGAACACAACCTCGGCCTGACCTGCGACCCGGTCGGCGGGATGGTGCAGATCCCGTGCATCGAGCGCAACGCGATGGCGTCGGTAAAGGCCGTCAACGCGGCGCGCATGGCGCTGCGCGGCGACGGCTCGCACTACGTGTCGCTCGACTCCGTGATCAAGACGATGCGCGAGACGGGCGCCGACATGAAGACCAAGTACAAGGAAACGTCGCGCGGCGGGCTGGCGGTGAACATCGTCGAGTGCTGATGTCCGACCCGGCGGTCATGGAGGACGCTCCGCGTCTCGCATGACCGTCGGGTGCACAATCACCCATCCTTGCGTTCGGCCTGCTCCTGGTTGCCATGCCCTTCGGCCATGAAATTCGGCCCGAATTTCGCGAACTTCTCGAGCACGTGGGTCAAGGGCCGGATGGCCAACCGAAGCCCGCACGCAACCCCCGACCAGCCCCGCGTTCCGACACTTTTCAGCGGCCGTCGTACCGGCCCGCAGCCAACCGGCGTAAGCTGTACGTCCCGCTACCCAGGGAGACGGCAGCCCATGTCGCATTCCAAGGACCTCGAGTCGCGCGCCACCACCGGTGCACGACTGCTCGTCGATGCGTTGCTCGCCAATCACGTCGAACGCGTGTTCTGCGTGCCGGGCGAGAGCTTCCTCGCCGTGCTCGATGCGCTCGCGGACGACACCGCCCGCATCCAGACGGTCGTCTGCCGCCACGAGGCGGCCGCCGCGAACATGGCCGAAGCGGTCGGCAAGCTGACCGGCCGGCCCGGCATCGCGTTCGTCACGCGCGGGCCCGGCGCGACCCATGCGTCGATCGGCGTGCACACCGCATTCCAGGATTCGACGCCGATGATCCTGTTCGTCGGCCAGTGCGCACGCGAACACCTCGACCGCGAAGCGTTCCAGGAAATCGACTACCGCCGGATGTTCGGCCAGATGGCCAAATGGGTCGCGCAGATCGACGATCCGCGCCGCATCCCCGAATACCTGAGCCATGCGTTCCACGTCGCGACGTCCGGCCGGCCCGGCCCGGTCGTGCTCGCGCTGCCGGAGGACGTGCTGTCCGACGCGTGCGCGCCGCAGCCCGTCGTGCCGGCCGCGAAACGCATCGCGGCCGCGCCGTCGGCCGCGCAGCTCGACGAGCTGCACGAGCGGCTCGCGCGCGCGGAACGGCCATTCGCGATCGTCGGCGGCAGCGGCTGGACGCCCGACGCGTGCGCGAACCTGCGCACCTTCGTCGAACGCTGGCAATTGCCGGTCGCGTGCGCGTTCCGCTTCCAGGACACGATCGACAACGCGCACCCGAACTACGCGGGCGACGTCGGGCTCGGGATCAACCCCGCGCTCGCGAAACGCATCCGCGACGCCGACCTGCTGCTCGTGATCGGGCCGCGCCTCGGCGAAGCGACGACCGGCGGCTACACGCTGCTCGACATCCCGAAAACGCGCCAGACGCTGATCCACGTGCATCAGGGCGCGGACGAGCTCGGCCGCGTATACGCCGCCGACCTGCCGATCGTGTCGGGCATGCCCGAGATCGCCGCGCCGCTGGCCGCGCTCGAACCGCCCGAGCGGCCTGCCTGGGCCGGCGCGGCCGCCGATGCGCACCGCGCGTACCGCGAATGGCATGCGCCGCTGCCGATGCCCGGCGACGTGCAGCTCGGCGACGTGATGGTGCAGTTGCGCGAACGCCTGCCGCACGACGCGATCCTGACCAACGGCGCAGGCAACTATGCGATCTGGCTGCATCGCCACTTCGCGTACCGGCACTTCCGTTCGCAGCTCGCGCCGACGAGCGGCGCGATGGGCTACGGGCTGCCGGCCGCGCTCGCCGCGAAGTCGCTGTATCCGCAGCGCGCCGTCGTCGCGCTCGCCGGCGACGGCTGCTTCATGATGGCCGGCAACGAGCTCGCGACCGCGATGCAGTACGGGCTGAACATCGTCGCGATCGTCGTCAACAACGGCCATTTCGGCACGATCCGCATGCATCAGGAGCGCAACTACCCGGGTCGCGTGCACGGCACGGGGCTCACGAATCCGGATTTCGCCGCCTATGCGCGTGCGTTCGGCGCGCACGGCGAGACGGTCGAGCGCACCGCCGATTTCGCGCCCGCGCTCGAACGCGCGCTGACCTGCGGGCTGCCCGCGGTGATCGAGATCCGCATCCCGCAGGACGCCAGCACGCCGGCCGCGACGCTCGAGCAGATCCGGGAGCAGGGCCGCCGCGCGCGCGGCGCATGACGACGGTGAACATGCACGCCGCGCCGCCCGTCGCCGCGCTGTCGCACGACGACGCGCTGGCCTGCCCCGGCACGCTGCTCGCGCCCGACCGCACGCTCGTCGCGCCGTACGACCTCGAATACGGCGACGTGCGCGCCGAAGGCTACGTGGCGGCCGCGCCGGCGCTCGGCCTGCTGCACGCCGCGCACCGGCCGTTCCGGCTCGATTACGGCGCTACGCGGCACGTGCACGTGATCAACGGGATGGGTGTCGCGCTCGGCGATTCGGTGATCGGGCTGACGGCCGTCGCCGCGCTGCGTGCGGCCCATGCGGGCCTGCGCTTCACGCTGTACCGGCCGGCGCGCGCGCCGCGCTACGTCGATGCGCTGTATGCGCTCGCGGCCGACGTCGTCGCGCCGTCGCGCGCATTGCCGTGCCCGGCCGAAGCGCTGCCCGCCGACGCGCACTGCATCGATGTCGGCAATCACCTGTATTGGCCCGCGTTCGCGCGGCTGCCGATGATCGATTTCTTCCTCGACGCGCTCGGCGTCGATCCGGCTGCCGTGCCGGCTGCCGCAAAGCGCAACCGCTGGCTCGCGCGGCTATCGCTGCCCGCGCTGCCGGCCGAATGGCTGCGGCCGTACGTGCTGTTCTGCCCGAATGCGAGCACCGCGGTGCGCAGCGTGCCGCCCGCGCTGCGCGTCGCGTTCGTGGAACGGCTCGCGCAGCGTTACGGGCTGCCGGTGGTGGGGTTCGGCCCGATCGCGCATCCCGCTTACGTGGATGTGAGCCGCGACGCGACCGACACCGCGCGCTTCATCGCGTGGGTCAAGGGCGCAAGCCTGCTGTTCGCGCCGGACACGGCGGCCGTGCATCTCGCCGACGGTTTCGACGTGCCGACGATCGCGTGCTTCACGACGATCGGGCCGGTGCTGCGCGTGCGCGACTATCCGTATTGCGTACCGGTCATGCTCGACGTACCGGCCGAATTGCACGGGCTGCATCGCAGCGAGCGGCCGGACGATCTGGCGTCGGTCGAAGCCGCGTACCGCGCGATCGACTGGGACGCGCTGGCGTGGCCCGCCCCGCGCGACGGGACAGCGTCGGCCATCTGAGCGAAGCCGGCGCGGCGGCGAGCGGAAGGATCGAACCGGCCGCAGCGCGCGCCCGGCGCCAGCACCGCCGTGAGCGCGCCGCCGGCCGCCCGGCTCACCATACCGGCACGTTCACGCGCGATCGCGCAGCGTCTCCGACGGCCGCTTGCCGAACAGGCGTCGGTAATCGGTCGCGAACTGGCTCAGATGCCAGAAGCCCCACGCCTCCGCGACGTCCTGCACCGAGCCGGCCGCGCGCCCGCACAGGTCGCGCCGCGCGCCGTTCAGCCGCAGCGTGCGCAGGTAGGTCGCGGGCGCCATTCCCAGCACGTCCTGGAAGCAGTACTGCAGCGTGCGCCGACTCACGTGCAACTGCTCGCACAGCTCGGGCACGCCGACCGGACGCGTGCGGTGCGCGAGCACGTAGTCGCGCGCCTGGTCGACGATCCAGCGGCGCGTCGACGGCGCGGCGCCGCTGCCGTCGTCGGCCGGTTGCGCGCACGCATCGAACAGCGCGGCCAGCACTTCGGCCTGCAGGTCGTCGCGCTGCGCATCGGGCAGCGGGCCGGCCATCGCCACCGCGCCGTCGAGCCGGCGCCCGAGCAGCGCGCACAGGCGCGCGAGCCGCGCGTCGCCGACCTGCATCACGCGCTGCGTGAACAGCCGCTCGTCGAGCGCGCGGTGCTCGACTTCCTCCGCGTAGCGACGCAGCACGTCGCCGCGCACGACGACGCCGTAGATCGAAAACTGCGCGGGCGTCACGAGTTCGAATTCGACGTTGCCGGGCCGGAACGCGAGCGCGCCGGGGCCGATGCGGCATGCATCGACGCGCGCCGAGCCGTCGCACACGAGCGGGATGCCGAACCAGTACGCGTCGCCGCGCACTTCGCACGCCTGGCGCAGCAGGTGGCTGGTCGATTCGCGAAACAGCTTCATCGTGTCGAGCGGCAGCTCGGTCAGCGTGCCGACGAAGCGGCCGGCCGCGAGCTGGTCGTAGGTTTGCCGCCAGCCGATCAGGTTGCGCGCCTGCTCGTCCGCATCGTGCGCGACGCTGACGACGGCCTGCCCGGCGAACGCGTCGTCGCCCTGCGCGCTGCGCCGCGTGTCCTCGGCGGTCGGTTCTTCCGTATACGCCACGTGTTGCTCCATCGTGTCCTCCCTCACCTGCGCGGAACCCTGCGTATCACGCAAGTCCCGTGCCGAACCGCACGGCCCGGCGAGCAAGCCGCCATTCCACGCTGTCCGGCCGATGCTCGCCATGCGGGCGCACCCGAAGGCGGCATGCCGCGCACGCCGCCGGTGCGATCCGCGCGGCGACCGCGCATGCGCGCCGCCGCCCGCGCCCGGCCACCGGCTACCGGGCCGGCTTCAGCCGCACGACCCGTGTGCCGCAATTGCCGTATGCCTGCGCGATCGCCAGTTCGACGATCGCGCTGTCCGCCGCCCACGGCGCCGCGTCCGCTTCCGGCAAATCGGCGCGCAGCGTGGCGCGACCGTTGATCCGGTAGCGCAGGCCGCGCACGACATCGACGAACAGCAATCCGACGCCCCGGCCATCGCAGGCGGCCGCGTCGATCCGGCCGCCATCGCCGTCAGGCGCGGCCGGCAACGCGAACCGCAGCGTCTTGGTATCGATCACGCGCACCACCGGCAGCAGGTCGCCGTTCGCGTCGCGCCGGCTCTGCACGATGTCGCAGGTCATCGATGCGCCGACGCCGGAGGCCATGCCGACGAACATGAACGGCTGCGATTCGACGAACTGCCGTACGCCGACGGTCAGCCGCGTGGTCACGACGTCGCTCATCCGCTCGGCTTCGTCGGCGACGCCGAAGCGGTGTTGCGCGTCGAGTTCGCCCGGATGGAATACCGGGTGACGTGGAAAGGATCGGGGCAGGTCTGCCATGCTGGTTGTCGTCGCACGCGTGGGCGCACCGGGCGACCGCGAGCCCGCGACGACCGGAATCGTTAGCGGCGCCGGCTGCGCGGCAAAGCGCGACCGACGCCGACTGTCGAACAAGGAATCGAACCGCGCGAAGTGCCGGGCCCAACCGGCCCCGACACTTCGCCACGGACTACGGCGATCAGAAGAACCCGAGCGCCTCGGCCTGGTAGCTGACCAGCAGGCACTTCGTCTGCTGATAGTTCGACAGCGCCATCTTGTGCGTCTCGCGGCCGATGCCCGACTGCTTGTAGCCGCCGAACGCCGCGTGCGCGGGGTACAGGTGGTAGCAGTTGGTCCACACGCGGCCGGCCTCGATCTCGCGGCCCATCCGGTACGCGCGCGTGCCGCTGCGCGTCCACACGCCCGCGCCGAGCCCGTAGAACGTGTCGTTCGCGAGTTCGATCGCTTCCTGCTCGTCCTTGAACGTCATCACCGACGCGACCGGCCCGAAGATCTCTTCCTGGAACACGCGCATCTTGTTGTTGCCGAGCAGCATCGTCGGCTTCACGTAGTAGCCCGTGCCGAGGTCGGCGGCCGGCGCCGTACGCTCGCCGCCCGTCAGGCATTGCGCGCCTTCGCCGCGGCCGATGTCGATGTACGACAGGATCTTGTCGAGCTGCTGCTGCGACGCCTGCGCGCCGATCATCGTCTGCAGGTCGAGCGGGTGGCCGGACTTGATGCGCTCGACGCGCGCGACGGCCTTCTCGATGAAGCGGTCGTAGATCGATTCCTGGATCAGGATCCGCGACGGGCACGTGCACACTTCGCCCTGGTTCAGCGCGAACATCGCGAGCCCTTCGAGCGCCTTGTCGAGGTACGCGTCGTCCTGGTCGAGCACGTCGGCGAAGAAGATGTTCGGGCTCTTGCCGCCCAGTTCGACCGTCGACGGGATCAGGCTTTCGGCCGCGGCGCGCAGCACGTGCTTGCCGACCGGCGTCGAGCCCGTGAACGCGATCTTCGCGATCCGCTTGCTGGTCGCGAGCGCTTCGCCCGCTTCCTTGCCGAAGCCGTTCACGATGTTGATCGTGCCGGCCGGGAACAGGTCGCCGATCAGCTCCATCAGCACGAGCACCGACGCGGGCGTCTGCTCGGCCGGCTTCATCACCACGCAGCAGCCGGCCGCGAGCGCCGGCGCGAGCTTCCACGCGGCCATCAGCAGCGGGAAGTTCCACGGGATGATCTGGCCGACCACGCCGAGCGGCTCGTGGAAGTGGTACGCGACGGTGTTGTCGTCGATCTCGGAGATGCCGCCTTCCTGTGCGCGGATGCAGCCCGCGAAGTAGCGGAAGTGGTCTACCGCGAGCGGCAGGTCGGCCGCCATCGTCTCGCGCAGCGGCTTGCCGTTGTCGATCGTCTCGGCCACGGCCAGCAGCTTCAGGTTCTTTTCCATCCGGTCGGCGGCGGCGAGCAGCAGGTTCGAGCGCTCGGCCACGGACGTCTTGCCCCACTTGCGGCGCGCGGCATGCGCGGCGTCGAGCGCCAGTTCGATATCGTCGGCGCCGGAGCGCGGGATGCGGCAGAACGGCTGGCCGTTGATCGGCGACACGTTCTCGAAATACTCGCCCTTCACCGGCGGAACCCACTTGCCGCCGATGTAGTTGTCGTATTGCTGACGGTACGGGTATTCGACGTCGAGGCCCAGTTGTTTCAGGTCAAACGGGTTCATACATGTCTCCTGTTCATCGTGCTTGTGTGAGTAGAGCGCCGGTTGGAATGCGCTGATCCCGTTCATGCAACATGCGTGCCAAACGGAACGGGCGGGAGCGGGCGCACGTCGATCGCGGCCGGCGCGGGTTCGCACCGTGCGGTGTTCACGTCCGCAACACGGCCGGTGTACCGATTCTGAACACCGCGATTGCGCAGCGATGGGGCCGGTGTTCGGAATTTCCACAGTGCGCGGCGGCGCGCTGCCCGCAAACGCGCGCCGCGCCGCGTGGCATGTCGCTTGCGTGCTTGTCGCGGATTCACACGCCACGGCGCACACGCCGACCGACACCATGAACGATCGCGGCCCGCTGACCGACGACGCCATCGCATTCATCCGCGAGCAGGCTTTCCTGATCGTCGCGACCGCCGATGCGGCCGGCAACGCCGACTGTTCGTACCGCGGCCGCCAGCCGCGCGCCGACGGCTCGTTCGCGCCGCTCGTCGATATCCCGGACCGCCGCACGCTGGTGCTGCCCGACTTCGCGGGCAACAACCTGCTCAACACGATCGGCAACCTGCTCGTGAATCCGGCCATCGCGCTGCTGTTCGTCGATTTCGTGCGTCAGACGACCTGGCTCGTGCAGGGCCGCGCGACGCTCGACGAGGATGCGCAAGCGCGCGCGCATCTGTGGCCGGATGCGTTGCGCTATCTCGTGATCGATGTGGAATGCGCGCAAGCTCGCGCGGAGGCAGGGCTGCCGCCGCTCGTGCTGGCGTGACGCGCGGCGGGTGAGGCTTTAACGAGCGGACGATGCGGGCACGGCGGCGTCGGCCTGCGCGGGGCCGTCTACTTCATCGCCCGCTTCGTCGACAGCCGGCCGCCCGCCGAGAAACCCGAACACCACCACCGCGCACAGCACCGTGACGACGGCCAGCGCGATCAACAGCCGGTCGAATGCGTGCGCGTAGCTCGCGATCAACGCCGCACGACCGACGCCCGGCAACGCGACAGCCGCGCCCGCGAGATCGCCGGTCGCGAGCCGCGCGGCGGCCCGCAGCGTCGCGTCCGGCGTGCCGGCGGCCCCTGCCGCCTGCGCAAGCCCCGCTTGCGCGAGCGCGGCCAGCACCGCGCCGACGATCGCCAGCGCGATCCCCTCGCCGGCCACGCGCGTCGTGCTGAAAATGCCCGTCGCCATCCCCGCGCGCTCCTTCGGCACGACGCTCACCGACAGCCCGTCCATCAGCCCCCACGGCATGCCGGCGCCGATGCCGATCGCGAGCATCGGCGCGATCGCCGCCGGCCCCGCGCCGCCGCGCAGCGCGATGCCGAGCCACACGAGCCCGCCCGCCGCGACCAGCAGCCCGAGCCCGGAAATCACGCCGGCCGACAGCCAGCGCGTGAGCGTCGCCGCGACGAGCGGCACGACCAGCATCGGCGCGGAGATCGCGAGCATCAGCCAGCCGGCGTCGATCTCGCTGAAGCCGTCGATGCCGATGAAGCGCAGCGGCAGCACGACGAGCAGCACGATGTAGCAGCAGCAGGTCGACACCGGCAGCACCTGCACGCCGACGAAGCGCGCGATGCGAAACAGCGACAGGTCGAGCATCGGCCGCGCGACGCGCGTCTCGATCGTCACGAACGCGCACGCGCCGAGCGCCGCGCCGGCCAGCAGCGCGATCACGAGCGGGCTCGACCCGCCGCGCGCGGGCGCCTCGATCACGCCGAACGTGAACAGCGTCAGCGCGGCCGTGAACGCGATCGTGCCGGGCCAGTCGAGCCCCGTCGCGTGCGGATCGCGCGACTCGTGCATGCGCGGCAGTCCGAACGCGAGCGACAGCACGCCGGCCACCGCGCCCGTCACGAAGATCGCGCGCCAGCCGTAATGCCCGATCAGTCCGCCGGCGAGCACCGGCCCGAACGCGAGCCCGATCCCGAACGTCGTGCCGAGCAGGCTGAACGCACGCGTGCGCGCCGCGCCGTCGAATTCCTGCGCGAGCGCGGCCGTGCCGCCGGCCAGCGCCGCGGCCGCCGCGAGCCCTTGCGCGGCGCGCAGCAAATCGACCGCGAGGATCGACGGCGCGAACGCGAGCGCGACCGACATCAGCGTGAAGCCGCCGACGCCGATCGCGAACAGGCGCTTGCGGCCGAACTGGTCGGCCAGCGCGCCCGACGCCATCAGGAAACTGCCGAATGCGAGCATGAACGCGTTGGTGATCCAGTTCATCGCGACCGGGCTGCCGTGCAGGTCGCGGCCGATCGCCGGCGTCGCGACCGCGCCGCCCGAAAACGACAGCGGCAGCGCGACGGCGGCCATGCAGACGGCGGCCAGCACCCATGCGCGCCGGCGCGCCGCGTGGGCCGAAACGGCTGAAACAGGGTGATCCATCATCGCTCCTCGAAAAAGCCGGCGCGGATGCGCCATCAGAGCGACAAAAGATAAATCGGATTCAATCCGCGAAAAACCACGCGAAGCTCCGCAGATAACGGACTACAATTCCGCAATTGCCCCGCTAGCGTGCGTCGTCCGCACACCGTTCGATTCGATGGAAAACCTCACCGGCATCGTCGCGTTCGTCCGCGCCGCCGAAGCGCTGAGCTTCGTCGCGGCCGGCCGCGCGCTCGGCATTTCGGCGTCGGCGGTCGGCAAGACGATCGCGAAACTCGAGCAGTCGCTCGGCGTGCGCCTGTTCAACCGCACGACGCGGCGCGTGACGCTCACCGACGAGGGGCGGCATTTCTACGAGCGCTGCCAGCGGATCCTCGAGGATTTCCGCGACGCGGAGGCGACCGTGACGGCGTCCGCGCAGCGCCCGCGCGGCAAGCTGCGCGTGAGCCTGCCGGTGATCGGCTACCGCTTCCTGCTGCCGGTGCTGCCCGAATTCCGGCAGCGCTATCCGGACGTCGAGCTCGATCTCGATTTCAACGACCGGATGGTCGACGTCGTCGAAGGCGGCTTCGACGCGGTGATCCGCAGCGGCCCGCTGTCGGATTCGAGCCTGATGTCGCGGCGGCTCGGCCCGTTCGCGTTCGTGCTGTGCGCGACGCCCGCGTATCTCGCGCAGGCCGGCACGCCGCGCACGCCGCGCGAGCTCGACGCGCACGACTGCGTACGCTACTGCTTCCCGACCACCGGCAAGCTGCAGGACTGGGCGCTCGCGGCCGACGACGGCACGCCGCTCACGCTGCGCACCGCGATGACCTGCAACAACATGGAAGCGCTGCGCGGCGCCGTGCTCGCGGGGCTCGGCATCGGCTACATGCCCGACTTCCTCGCGCGCGACGCGCTCGAACACGGCGCGCTCGTCACCGTGCTCGACGACTACCGGATCGCGCCCGGGCAGTTCTCGATCGTGTGGCCGTCGAGCCGGCAGTTGTCGCCGAAGCTGCGCGTGTTCGTCGATTTCCTGTGCGAGCGGCTGTTCAGGTAGCGTTCAGTCCGGCGCCAGTGAATCAGGAACGCCGATGCGACGTCATACGTCGCCGTTTCGGGCCGCGCGCATCTGCCGCTTCATCGCACGGTCATACGCCTCAAAACGCTGCCACGCATCCGCTGTGCGCACATGGGGCCGTTCCCGATGTGAACTGATCCACCACGGCTTGCCTCGATGCTCATACCAGCGCCACACCGCCGCCTGCGCAATCTCGTGTTCCCGGTCAGGACACACGCCGTCGACGACATCCTCTATATGAAAGATGCATGCGAGATGCCATCGCCATCGATCGCACAGTTCGTCTGCGATCAGCCCCACCGTGAAGCCCAGAAAGATCAACGCGTATTGCAAAGGGGTTGCCGTACCCAGTACTGCCGACGCATGCCCCTAACTCGCAGTCATCCAGACGGCACACGCCAGCAGCGAGAGCCACCACAACGCCACGAACCGGGGAATGCCGAATTGCCGAAATGCCTTCATCGCTGCTTACCCGTATTGGCGCCACACGTCGTCGGCATAGAGCCGCTGTGCGAGGATGCGCCAGCCACCACACAAGATCACGACGACAACCATGACACTGGTGAACACCGTTTCGAACGTGCCCCACGCCTTGTCGGGGGACAGCAGCATCCCGAATACCCACATCGCCACACACGCGACGAGTTCGACGGCTGGGAACAGGTTGTACTCGTAGTCCGTCTTCCACGGCGCGTCCACGCTCGGCAGCTCCTTGACGACAAGATTGAGCGCGACGCCGCCCTCGTGAGGCAGTGCGACAAGCTGCGCCCCCTGACCATATAACGCCATCTTGCCGGCCAGCGCCTGAAGGACCCAGCGCGCGACCGGAGCCTGCGGACCAATCGCCGGATCTAGCGCATGCGCTTCAATCTTCAGATCGGCATCCCTGACCGCGCCCAGCGTCGCATGTTGCGCGAGCCCCTTGAGCCGGCTATGCCAGAAGTGACGGATACGCTCGCGTGGCGCCTGCGCCGCGTTGAGCAGCAACGCCAGCGACCTATCGACCTGATCGGCTTCCCCGACGACCTGACGAAGTAGCCAAGCCTGCCGCTTTAGCTCTAATGCCGTTCAGTTAAGGTTCTTTCTGAGGAACCGGACAGCATAACGAGCAGGACGGGACTTGACGGCCCGATCGC